>JAGWZS010000013.1 GCA_018971905.1 Rhodospirillales bacterium
GACGAATTCTTCAAGCGGTTCTGCATTTTGCCGGTTCCTGTATCCACCGCTAGATAGGGGCAAAGCAGCAGGAGTAACAGCTTTGGGTGAAAAACTGGCCGGAGACCCGGCGCCGTATTACGAGACGCATATTTTTGTCTGCGCCAACCGCAGGCCGGAAGGCCACCCGCGCGGGGATTGCGCCAGCAAGGGGTCTGAGAAAATCCGCGACTACATGAAAGTGCGGGTGAAGGAACTGGGGTTGGAAAATATCCGCGTCAACCAGTCCGGCTGCCTGGACCGCTGCGAGCTTGGCCCCTGCGCGGTGTTCTACCCCGAAGGCGTGTGGTACCGGCTGGATAGTTTCAAAGCCGTGGACGAGGTGATCGAGAAACATCTGCAAGCCCATGGCCGCGCCAAGGAGCTGATGCTGCCATGAACGAAAAAGGGCGGTCCCGAAGGACCGCCCTGGCGGGTTAATATTCCTCGTCGGCCACGTAAGAGCCGATGCGCTGGACGAGATCCGGTTTGGATTTGGCCAGGATCAGCCCATAGACGATCGAGATTACCAACAGCCCCAGCGAGAGCGCCGGATAGATGTTGAACGGATAGGGTTGGCCGGGTTCCACCAGGCCCCAAAGCGGGAAGCCCATGGCCACGGTGCCCACCACCGGCACCACCAGATGGGTAAGGGCGTTAAAATCCTCCCGGTGGTAACGAAGCATGTAAACCGGCAGCGCCAGGTTGGTGAGCAGATAAGTGACGATGACCGGAATGGTGCCGAGTGTTCCGGTGTCGCCAAACAGGGTTACGGGGTCGATATTGTCGAATGTGCCGAAGATCAGAACAATCAACAGTGCCACGACGATATAGGCCCACATCGCGGTGTGTGGCGTGCGGTGCTGCGGGTGGATTTTACCAAAGAAGGCGGGCAGCAGCCCCTCACGCGCGGAGGAGAACAGAATGCGCGCCTGCGCGTTGGTAAGGCCGATAAGCGAGGAAAAAATGCTGGTGACACCGGCCAGGTACGCCACAATCAGCAGCCCGGCGGCGGAAGCCTTGAACGCATCCACATACGGCAGCGACGAGGCGGTGAGGGCCTTGGCGTCGTTATGGAAGGCGGTTTCAGTCGCGAAGGCCAGGAACATGTACAATATGCCAATGGAGAGCGTGCCGGTGATGAGCGCACGCGGCACGTTGCGGCGGGGGTTGGTGGTTTCCTCCGCCAGCATCGCGGAATTTTCCCAGCCTATGAACAGATAGATGGCCAGCGGGAAGCCAAGCCCAATACCCTTCCAGCCACCGGTGACAGAGGAGACCAGGAAAGGTGCGGCGGAAACAGAATGCCAGTTGACCACCAGCATGATCACCGCGCCGATCATCAGCAGCACAAGCTCAAAATAAAAGAAGATCGCCGCCCAGGTGGTGGAGAGCGAAATGCCGCGGGAGACCAGCAGGCCCACAACCGCCGTGGCGATGATGCTGAGCGCCTGCCAGGGGATGTGAACACCCAGAAATACCTGCAGCGTTTGCGACGCCCAGCCGCCGGAGATGACCACCACCGAGGCGGCGGCGATGCAATAACCCACCACCACGAAGATGGAGGCTGCCGCACCCGCCCACGGGCCGAAGGACATGCCGATGAACGTAACGAAGGACCCAGCACTTGGCCGGTATTTAGAGAATTGTGCCAGCGTATTGGTAAGGAACAGGATGACCACCATCGCAACCAGGATGGTGAGCGGCGCGCCGACACCAGCGCCAGAGGCGATAAGACCGAAGCCGAAGAAAAAACTCATCGCCGGGGCGATGTTGGCGAGAGTGGAGGCAATGATCTGCGAAAGACCCAGGCTGTCGCGCCGCAACCTTTCGCCCGAAGGGGGAATTGTGCTCACTGTGTATTTTCCTGTCGTTTCTGGTTTTTGCCGTTATCCGACCGGATTAGGCTCTGCTCTTTGCGGCAGTTCGTCAATATGTATTAAATTCTGGCCATTATTTGGCCCAGCGGGAGATTTCGATCTCGCCTTCCGCCGGGCGGGGCGGAAGCGGCTTTTCTCCGCCTTGTGCACGCCAGCGTTGCAAACGCCACACATAAGCCAGAACCTCGGCGCAGGCCCGGTAAAGGGCAGCCGGCACATGGTCATCCGGTTCCACATAACGGTAAACGGCCCGGGCAAGCGGCGGAGACTGCACCACCGGAATGCCATGGGCGCGGGCGCGGGTGAGAATTTCCTCTGCCTGCAGCCCCACACCCTTGGCCAGCAATAAGGGTGCGCGGTCTGCGCCGCGGCGGTAGCGGATGGCGCAGGCGTAATGGGTGGGGTTGGTGACGATAACCGAGGCTTCGGGGATGCGCTGCATCTGCCGGGCGCGGGCAAGCTTGCGCGAGAGCGCGCGCTGGCGGGATTTAACGTGCGGGTTGCCCGCGGCGTCTTTCATTTCCTCACGGACCTCAGCATCCGACATGCGCAGCTTCTGCCGGTGCAGCCATATCTGCAGGGCAAAATCCGCCGCCGCCAGAAGCACCAGCACAATGCAGATGACACCAAGCGTGTGCAGCGCCATGCCGAGCAGAGCGCCAGGCATGGGAAAGGGCAGCAGCACCAGGGCCGCGAATTGCGCCCGGCTGAGCAGGATGGCCATGGCGCCGGCACCGCCTATGGCAAGAAATTTGAGGATGGATTTGCCATGCTCGGAGAGACCATGGCCGGAAAAGATCTGCCCCAGACCCGATTGCGGCATGAGCTTGGAGAAATCTGGCATCAGCAGGGGTAAGGCGAACACCCAGCCGCCGGAGACAATGCTGGCCGCCAGTGCAACGGCCGCCAGCAGAGCGAGCAGCGGAAACAAAACCGCGAAACTGGCATTGGCCCAGCCAGAGGCGGCGGCAAGCGGCGCGGTGCCGGCCTGGGCCAGGGCCGCGGCAAAAAGGCTGAGCAGCCGCAGGCCAAGCCCCGCCGCACCCCCCAGCCCAAGCAGGGTAAAGGCGGCGATGGCCGCGGCCTTTGGCAACTCCTGCGAGCGGCGGACATCGCCACGCTCAGCCGCCTGGGCCAGCCGGCGCTCGGTTGGGGCGTGGGTTTTTTCGCCAGCACTTTCCTCAGCCATGGGGCAGCATGGTGCTGAGTGTTTCCATGCACTGGCCAGTGAGGTGCTGGGCGGCGATGCCAAAACCGGGAATGGTGGCCACCAAAACCCACAGCCCCGCCAGGATGAGGAGCGGGAAACCGATGGACAGCAGGTTCATGCTAGGTGCAAAAACCGTGGTGAGGCCGACGGTGAGGTTAACACAGAGCGTGGCCGCCATGACCGGCAAGGCAAGGCCGATGGCGGCGGTAAACAGCGTGCCGCCAAGCCCGGCCAAAGCCGCCCAGGAGGCAATGGGTGCCACCCCCGCGCCATGCGCGAAGGAACGCGCCAGCGCCGCGAACAGCCAGACCGGGCCGCCCGCCGCCATATAGCCCAGCAGCCCGGCCCATAACATGAGGTCTGACAACACAGCGCTGGAGCCAAGGGAGCCGCGAAACTGCAGCTCCGCAAAGGAAAGCCCCATCGCCTGGCCCATGACCTCGCCCGCACTGGAAAAGGCGGCGACGACAATTTGCATGGCCATGCCCAGCAACCCGCCATAGGCGATTTGCACAAAGCCCGTGAAAATGGCGGTGAACGGGTCAGCCGGGTAGGGCGGCAGGTTTGGCAGCCACATGGCAAGGCAAAGTGCCAATGCCGCCGCGAGCATGGCTTTGACCATATTGGGAACAAGCGAGGAGCCATAAAGCGGCGCGGTGAGAAACAGCCCGGTGATGCGCAGGAAAGGCCAGAGAAAGCGGCCGAACCAGAGCATGACCGTATGTTCGTCTAATACCATGATTGATGCACCAGAGCCGGCGCGGTGAGAATGAAATTTCTGGCCAGGGCGGCAAACACCCCGAGCGCGCCAAACCCGCCGGTGACGGCCAGCAGGATCATGGCCATGGTTTTTGGCAGCAGGGCGAAGGTGGCGTCTTCGATCTGAAAGATGGCTTGCAGGATGGAGGTGACCAGCCCAATGGCGAGCAGCACCGCCACGCTGGGCAGGATGGCAGAAAACCCGATGCTGAAGGCGTGCTGAAAGAGCTTGAGATAAAGCGGCATTATTTGAAGCTGTTGGCCAGCGTGCCGAGCACCAGCACCCAGCCGTGGATGGAGACGAACATCAGCAATTTCAGCGGCAGAGAAATGAGGGTGGGGGAAACCATGATCATGCCCAGCGACATGAGGATGGAGGCCACCGCGAGGTCGATGAGGACAAAGGGGATGTAGATGAGAAAGCCGATCTGGAAGGCGGTTTCAAGCTCGGACGTGGCGAAGGCGGGCACCAGCACGGTGAAGGGGATATGTTGCGGATCTGCGTATGTACCGCCAGAGAGATCAACAAAAAGATGCAGCGGCTGCTTGCGGGTTTGCGCCAGCATGAAATTGCGCTCTGGTGGTTCGGCGGCGGCGATGGCCTGGGAGAAATTGAGCTGCCCGGCAAGGTAAGGCTGGATGGCCTGAGTTTGCTCCTGCTGGATGACCGGGCGCATGACAAATACCGAAAGTGCGATGGCCAATGCAGCCAGCACCATGTTGGGCGGCGTGGTTTGCAGGCCCATCGCCTGGCGCATGATGGAGAGCACGATGATGATGCGGGTGAAAGAGGTCATCAACAGGATCAACCCCGGCAAAAAGGCGAGCGCCGTGATGACCAGCAGGCTTTGCACATTCAGCGAGTAGGACTCGCCGCCATTGCCAGCCAGGCTGTTGATGATGGTAAGCCCCGCCGGATCGGCCCAGGAGATGGCCGGAACCAGAACAGGCAACGCGAAAGCCGCCGTGCGCAAAACCTTATTCATGGGAATTGGGCTCATGGGTTTCAAGCCGGGTAATGAGCGCGATGCCGCCACGGCTGACGCCGAGGAGGAACCGCTGGCCGTCGGCCTCAGCGATGACGAGGCTGTGCTGACCGCCAAGCGGGCGGGAGGAAAGAATGGAAACCGGCATATTGCCGCCCGCCTTGCTGCCCGGAAACCGGCCCTTGAACCGCCGCGCCAGAAAGGCAAGCGCAGCCAGCAGACCAAGAAGAATGAGAAGCGAGGCGATTGTGGAAGCGGCACCGGAAATTGTTTCCGTGTCCAAAAGTTTTAATCCTGTTCAACGATGTTGGTGATGTAGGCAGCGGTGAAGGGGTTGGGCGGAGTGAAAGCAGCACTAACCCCAAGCACCTGATTGGCGATGGCAAGGCAGTTTTTTGCCAATGCCGCGTGGGTGGAAGGGTCCATCAGCTGTTTGGCATTTTGCGTCATCAGCAGGTCGATGGTTTTGGCTTTGATGATCGGCAGCAAGGCGTCGAAGCTGGTCAGCGCCGCCGGGTTTGTGCTGGCGAATTCAACAGAAAACTGCACATAAGCCTGGCCGGACTGGCCGTTGGAATCCGCCGGAACGCTGACCACCAGGCTATCTAGCTCAGCAAACAGGATCGGCTTGGGCGGCGGCGGCTTGGGCGGGCCCGCGTGATGGTGCAGGTGCAAATAAGCGAAGGTGCCCCCTGCCCCGCCGAGCAGAACCAGGGCGGCAACGCCGGCGATGATGATTTTCTTCATGCCAAAACCTCAAATCGACGTCAGCAGGGATTCGAACATGGTGTGGGCGGTGCTGATGACCTGCGCCGCCGCCTGATAAGCCTGCTCGTAATTGGTGAGGGCAATTGCCTGCTGGTCGCTGTTAACGCCAGCAACGGTGGAAAGATTGCTGGTGGCGGTGGTGACCTGCGCTGCGGTGGCGCTGGCAAGCTGCTGCGCCGCCGCGGCGTTGGCGCCAAGGCTGGTGGACAGGCCGACGACGCTTTGTTCCAGCGTGCCGGCGGTTGTGGTGCCAGGGGAGGTCCAGAGCGCGGCGAGGCGCTGAGCGTTGCTGCCGCTGGCGCTGCCGCCGGGGGTGAGGGTTAATGTGTCCCCCGCGACCGGCGTGCCGGAAATGGGCAATTGCCAATATTGCCCCGATGCCGCGCCCGCTGGATAGGCGATGGCGATTTCACCATTGCCACCGCTGAGCGTGCCACTGGCGATGGCGGTGCCGGGGCTGGCCGTGGTGCTGACTGTGTAAGCAGTGGCGGAGGTGAAGTTGATTTGCAGATTCTGCCCGTAATAGCTGGCGGGAATGACAGCGGCACCCGTGGCGGGGGTGGTGGCGACGCTGTCTGTTCCGGCGGTGATGCTGCCCGCGTTGTTGTTTTGCACCGAACCATTGGCCTGCAATGTGCCAGGGGTGGCGACATAGGGGTCCGCCGCGGCGATCTGCGATGCGGAGGTGGCGGCGATGCTGAGCCCAGTGGCGGCGGAAGGTGCTGGATTGAGCACGAAGCTGTCGCCGTTGGCCGGGGTGCCGGTAATGCCAAGCGCCAGCCCCGCGAAGCTGGGCGGGGTGCCGGTAATGCTGTAGCTCTGGCCGGTGGCCTGGTCCGCCGCGCTCCAGCCCGTGGCGCTGCTGTAGGTGAGGGTGAAGGGCCCGCCATCTGTGGGCAGGGCGGCGGCGTTGGCGATGCTGGCGGTGATGACAGCACTGCCGGTGTTGCCAGCACCAGGCGTGACGCTGGGTGCTGGCACCGAAAAGAGCGGCTGGCCGATGGCGCCGCTGGCGTTGAGCCCCTGGGCCTGGGCGGTGTTAACCTGGGTGGCGAAAATAGCCGCCAGCGTGCCAAGCGATTGCGTGGCCTGATTGCCCGCCACGATGTTGCCGAGGGCGGCGCCGAGGGAGCCGTCAGCTTCCGTGAGGGTAACAGGTGTTTGATTGTTGCCCGCCGTAACCCGCAGCGTGCCGCTGGAAGTAGTGGCAACAGCCAGCGCCTGCGCGCCGCTCTGGTCCAGCAGCACAGTGCCGCCGGTGGTGACGATGACACTGCCATTGCCTTGGGTGATGGCGTTCACCGGCAGATATTGCGAGAGGGAATTGAGGGCCGCTTGCTGCTGGTCCAGCAGGCTGGGGGAGTTTGGCGATTGCTGAAGCCCGGCATTGATGGTGGCAAGCTGGCCCAGCAGCGTGTTGGCAGAGGTAACACCGGTGGACAGCGTTTCCTGCGCGCCGGAGAGGGTGCCGGTGATGCTGGCCGCGGCACTTTGGAATGAGCTGATGATGCTTTGCGCATCGGAAAACACGGTTTGCCGCTGCGCCGTGCTGGCAGGGTTTGAGGCGAGGGTGCTGATGTCTTGGAAGAACTGGTTGAGCGTGGTTTGCACGTCGCCATTGTTGGTGAGCGCGTTTGAAAGTGCGGTGAGCGCGGTGGATTGCGAGGATGCGGCCGCCCCCGCCGCATTGGCGTTACGCAATTGCGCCGCGGCAAAGCCAGAGGCGGCGCGGGTGATTTGTGCGGGCTGCACGCCAGCACCTGGCTGGCCCGTGGCGCCCGCCTGGGTTTGGGCATTAACCGTTTCCGCCGAATAGCCGCTGGTGGTGATGTTGGCGAGATTGTTGGAGACCGTGGAGATGCCGGTTTGGAACAGCTCCAACCCGGACAGCGCGGTGGACATGGCGTTGGTAATGCCGCTCATAATGCAGCTCCGTTGCTAGAGGAAATGGACGCAGCGCCGACAGCCTGGAGCACCCTGGCCATGAGTGGCGATTGTGCAATCTGTTCGATTTTGGCGGCGTAATTGCCATCGGTGGCGTAGCCGCCAGCTTGCAGCGCCTGGGCAAACCCGGCGACGCTGCCCTGGCCTGTGGCGCTCTGGTAAGAGGATTGGATGAGGCTGACGTAATCCTCCACGCTGCCTTGCGTGTTTGGATAATCGCGGAAGCTGGCAAGCTGGGGGGTGAGCACGCCATCCACCATTTCATGCGTGGCACGGATAGAGCCGTTTGCGCCATCTGATTTGATGCCGAACAGATTATTGCCCGGCGCAGACGCGCCCCAGCCGGTCTCCAGCACTGTTTGCGCCAGCACCGCGACGGCAGGCACACCCAGCGCCTGTGCGGCGGCGGTGATCTGTGGCCAGACAGCTTTGGCGAAGTTTGTTGCCTGAGCGAGCAGGTTTTGCGGTGGTGTGTTGCTGGGCGCTGGGGCAGGCACTGGCTGCGCGGTGATGGCTGCTGCCTTGGCTGTGATGGCGGTGAGCGTTGACGCCGCTGGCGCGGGTGCGGACGAGGCGGCACCGCCGATCTGGTGCAAGGCCGCCTGGATCAGGCCGGAATCATATTTTCCAAAATCGTTCTGCGCGAGATTCCACAGGAACATGCTCTGGAAATCTCCACCGCCAGCGCCTAGGGCGCTGTCATCCATGCCGGTTTGATTCAGGCCGGAAAGCATCTGATACCAGAGCACGCCGGTGAGGCGCTGCAGCTCCTGCGCGGCGGTGGGATGAGGTGAAGTGGAGGAAATGGCCATCAGATCACCTTGATCTTGCCGTTGATGGCGCCGGCCTGTTTCAGCGCCTGGATGATGGCGATGAGGTCTTGCGGGGTGGCGCCGACGGCGTTGAGTGCCGCGGCGACATTCTGCAAGGTGGCGGCACGCGGCAGGTCGATGACCTGCGCCTTGCCTTGCGCCGCGCTGACCACGGTGTTTTGCACGCCGACGGTGGTGCCATTCGAGAACGGCCCTGGCTGACTCACGGCATTTTGCGTCTGGATATTCACCGTGAGGTCACCATGGCTGACCACGGCGGGGCCAAGGGTAACGCCAGCGTTCATCACGATGGTACCGCTCTGCGCATCCACGATGATGGTCGGCGCCTGGTCCTTGGGTGTGATCGGCAAAGCCAGCACGTTGGACATGAAACGCATCTCGTCCTGGCCTTGGGCGTTCACATCCACCTCGCCCGGGGAGACGGCCGTGGCGGCACCCCCGCCATAGGCCGCGTTGATGACATCGGCGATCTGCTGCGCGGTTTCGAAGCTGGGGGCGTTTAGCAGCAGCGCGGAGCTGCCATTAACGCTGAAGGTTGCAGGGATGGTGTTGGCGAGAATCGCGCCGCCGGGCAGTGAGCCGACCGTGGGCACGTTGACGCTGGCCGATGTACCGCCAGCACTGGCAGCAAAGCCGCTGACCAGCAGCGGCCCTTGCGCCTGACCGTAAATAACGCCGTTGCCGCCACGCAATGGCGTGGGCAGCAGCACACCGCCCGCCAGCGAGGTGGCGTTGCCCACTGCTGATACGGTGACATCCACATGCTGCCCGGCATGGGCAAAGGCGGGCACCTCGGCTGTTATCATGACCGAGGCGACGTCGTTTGGCTGCATGGTGGAGACATTGGGCAAGGCGACGCCCATGTTGCGCAGCATGTTGAGGATGGATTGCTGCGTGTAAGGCACCTGGGTTGTCTGGTCGCCTGTGCCGGGCAGACCAACCACGAGGCCGTAGCCGTACAGCTGGTTGCTGGGCGCGCCGGCCACGGAAACAAGCTCGCCAATGGTGGTGCTATCTGCCCACGCCCTGGGGGTGATGCCAAGCGTAAGGCTGAGGCAGAGAAGAGCAAAATTGCGCCGGCGCATCAGAACGGCGCCACTTTGTTGAGAACGCGCTGCAGCCAAGGCAGCTGGTGCGCGCCGTTGATGGGCCCAACGCCGACATATTGCACATTCATGTCCGCGACCTGATTTGAACTGATGGTGGTGTTGGCGGCAATGTCGTCCGGGCTGGCATAGCCGGTAACCACGATAGACGTGACGTTGCCGTTGATATTGACGTTGGTGCGGCCTTCGAGAGTTAAAATTCCGTTGGCGTCAACGCCGGTGACTACGGCTTCCACTTGGCCGGAGATATTGTTGGCCGCGGTGGCGGCGCCGGTGCCGGTGTACTCCTGATCTGACGTGGCGCCGATGGTAGGAGAGAGACTGCCGCCATTGATGTTGCCGAAGCTCATTGGCACGCCCATGAAGCTGGTCATGGAATCATTGATGGTGCCCACACGTTTCAGGGCCGCGTTGTCTGTATTGCTGGCAGCACTGCTGGTGACAATGTTGATGGTGACAAGATCGCCCAGGCGCCAATCGCGCCGCGGCGCGTAGAGCGAGCCGGTGGTGGAAGCTGGAAACACCGAGCCATCCTGTGATGCGGCCGGGGTTGCCACCGCAACTGGAAAGGCAGCGGGTTTAACCAGATCCAGCGGCGGCGGGGCGGCGGTTTGGCAGCCCGCCAGCAACAGCAAGGGCAGCATTTTTTTCATGCGCCGGCGGCGGCCTGGGCAAGGTAGTTCAGCTGATTATCTATGGCGCTGGCAACCTGTGTGCCAAGTTGGTAGGCGCGTTCAGCCGAGATCATGTTCACCATGGACTGCACGACATCCACGTTAGAGGATTCGAGATAGGATTGGTTGACCGAGCCCAGCCCGTTGCTCTGCGGCGCGCCGGTGACGGCGGTGCCAGATGATGTTGTTGACGCATAAAGATTTCCGCCCAACGGTTGCAACCCTTGCGGGTTAACAAAGCTGGCAAGCTGGATCTGCCCCACCTGAGAGGCCGTGGAGGAACCGGGCAGAGTAACCGAGACCGTGCCATCCGTGCCGATGGTAACGGAGGTCGCGTTGCTAGGAATGGTGATGTTGGGTAGCACCTGATAACCGGAAGAGGTGACAAGCTGGCCCGTGGAATTGAGCTGAAAGGCGCCGTCGCGCGTGTAGCTCGTCTGGCCGTTTGGCATCAGCACCTGGAAATAGCCGGAACCGTTGATGGCCATGTCCAGCGGGTTGCCGGTGCTGGTGAGTGTGCCCTGGGTGAGTGTGTCCTTGATGGAGGCAACCCTGACGCCGGTGCCAACCTCCAGCCCGGATGGATAGACCGTCTGCCCGGTGGAGTTGGCGCCGGGCTGAATGCCATCCTGGTACAGCAAGGTTTGAAATTCTGGCGTTTCTGACTTGAAGCCGGTGGTGTTCACGTTCGAGAGATTGTCCGCGATTGTGTCCATCATCGTCTGGCTGGCCGCGAGGCCGGTGGCGATGGTATCCAGTGCATGGTTCATTTTGCTGCTCCGTTTTCCGGCCTGCTAACCTTGGGCCAGCAGAGTGTTCAAATCCTGTGAGGCGCTGCCTTGGCTTTTCATCAGATCTGTCTGAAGCTGATAGGACCGGCTGCTGTCGATCATCTGCATCATCGCCATTGTGGTGTTGACATTGCTGTCGTTCAGGTAGCCCTGATGCAGAGACCCATTGCTGGCGGGTGTGAATGCCGTATTGGCGGGAGGCTGATACAGCGAGCCACCAAGCGAGCTGAGCGTGCCAGAAGGTGTGGCTACCAGCGAGATCTGCCCAAAGCTGCGCGCCTTGCCGCTGGTATCTGATGCAAGTACGCCGGAAATTGCACCATCCGATCCGATTTCAAGCTTGGCAAGCGAGGGCAGACTGATAGGCGTGCCACTGGTGTTGAGGATTGGATCGCCCGCTGAATCCGTAAGAATGCCAGATGAGGAAATGCTGAGCGAACCATCCCGCGTGAGTGCGATACCGCCGGCGGTTTGCACCTGCAGCCAAGCGTTGCCGCCAATGCCGACATTCATCGGGTCGCCGGTTTGCTTCAGTGGCCCCGGTTTCAAATCCGGCCCCAGCGTTTCCATCATGGCGTCTGCGCCAACCGGAGCATTGCTGCCCTGGTAGAGCTGTGCATCGGTAGCGGCTTGCACCGCTTCGTATCCCGGCGTTTGCGCGTTGGCGATATTGCTGGCTACAGCCTGCATCTGCGCCGAGATGGCTTGCAGACCGGCCATGCCGGTATAGAGGGAGTCGGAGTTCATCGGTTAGATCTGCACTAGGCGCTGGCCGTCTTGTTGTTCTGTTTGAATAACGGATGTGTTGGCCTGGTACGCCTGCTGATACTGGATAAGCGAGACGAGCAGGGAAGAGGTGGATGCGTTTGAGGATTCAAGCTCCCCGCCTGCAAGTGTACCCGCCAGCCCGCTGCCGGGCGTGTTCACCACGGCCTGGCCGGAGGTATTGCTGGCCGTGAACAAATTACCGGAGACGGGCGTTAAGCCTTCGGGATTGATGAAATTAGCCAAAGCGATTTTGCCTGCGGAAACCGTGTTGCCATTGGAATATGTGGCCTTGATAGAACCGTCGGAAGCAATTGTGCTGCCGGTGTAGCTGCCGGATTGGTAGCCATCGTTGGTAACGCCAGCCACCGCGAAATTTTGCGCCGACAGCGTGGTGCCGGTAAAATTGAACGCGATATTGGACGCCGCAGCACCGTTGCCCCAATTTACCGCCAGCGTGGCGGGGCTGCCAGAGGTAAGAACGCCAGAGGTAGAAAAGTTCAACGTGGTTACGTTTTGCGGCGTGCCTACTACGGTACCATTGGCAAGCTCCGGCTGTGCATAAACTGTCCAGCTGGGTGTGGCGCCTGCGGTGGCCGGCTGATTTTGTACCAGATAAAGCTGCGCACGGTTGGCGTTGCCAAGAGAATCGTATGTGACGACCGACGTGCTCTCGCTATAGGTTGAGGGGTTGGCCGGATTGAACGCAGTTGTTGATGGTATTTGCGCGTCACCCGAATTAAGGTTCAGCGTTAAACCGATATTTGCGCTTGCATTGGCCGGAACCGCACCTGTGTTGATGCTGATTGGCCCCAGCGTGTTGCCAAGAATTCCATTTGTTGTTGTGTATCCAAGCAAGGATGCACCGTTTAGTGTTTCCAACTGCCCTGTGGTGCTGAGTTGAAACGCGCCATCGCGCGTATATTGCTGGGTGCCGTTATTGGAGACGACGAAATATCCATTGCCTTGAATGGCAGCGTCCAGCGAATTACCCGTGGCGGTGAGATTGCCTTGAGTAAGGTCGGTGGAGATACCTTCCGTCGCAGTGCCGATGCCGGGCGTGTTGGTGGCATTGGCGGGGAATACATCCTCGAACAGCGCCGTCTGGCTTTTGAAGGCCGTGGTGTTGGCGTTAGCGAGATCGTTGGAGACGGTGTTGAGACCGGTTTGCGCGCCGAGCAGACCGGATAAGGCTGTTTGCAATGTCATGAGGATGCTCCAAGAACGGTTTGCACGGAGGAAACTGGCAGCGGCGTTGCAGAGCCGGCCACATTGAGCGTAGGCGACGAGCCGGAAAGATTCACGCCCTGCACGTTGTAAACCGTGTATGGCGTGGGCGAGACGGTATTGCCGCTGGCATCAGTGGCGGAGATGTCATAACTGTAAGTGGTGCCGGCCGTGCCGCCGCTCCAGCTGAAGCTTTGCGGCCCCGCGGGCAGCGCGCCAAGATTCAGCGTGGTGGCAACACTGCCATTTGGATTTAGAATCGTTATATTTGTGCTCGCGGTGGCGCTCGGCAGGCTGAACGCTCCGTTTGCATTTCCTGATGAGTTGGCAATGATATTGTTTCCGCTGACCGCCACCTGTCGACCAACAAGCGAGGACGCCTGCGCGATTTGCGCGGCGCCGTTAGAGGCGCTGATGGCACTGAGCTGGGTGTTGAGCTGATTGATGCCCTGCACCGTGGAAATGGCCGCGAATTCTTGTGCCATCTGGGTTGGATCTGCCGGGGAGCTTGGCGATTGATATTTCAACTGCGCCGTTAAAAGCTGCAGAAAATCCGCCTGGTTAAGCGTGGATGCACTGCTTGACGACGCGGTGCTGGCCGTTGTGGAAGCTGCCACGGAGGCGGCATTGATACCGTTGGTTGCAAGGTTTGTCATCAGGCCACCTGAAAGCTGTTGATCATTTGTTGGTCGATCCGGCTGGCTTGCTGCAACATGGCGACAGACGCTGAATAAGAGTGGGAACTGTCGATCATGTTCACCATTTCCTCAACCGGAGAGACATTTGATGATGTGACGTATCCGGATGCATTTGCGTATGGGTTTCCGGGGTCGTATTTCATGGCAGGCGGCGCATTACTCTGCACATTGGCTACAACCTGCACACCAAGCCCGGCATTGCCAGATGGATCTCCGCCATCATATTCTCCGCCTACAACGGGCTGCGCCTGAAAAACCAGCTCGTGCGCGCGATATGGTTGCTCGCCAGGTGCCGCAACGGACGATGCATTGGCGAGGTTTGAAGAAATTGCGCCCATACGCAGATCTTGGGCATTTAGGGCACTGCCGATGATTGAAAAAATGCTGCCGCTCATGTGCTGCAATTCCGTGTCAGAATGTTAAAAATTAGATTCCACTTGGGTTAGGCCGAAGTGCCGTGACCAGATCTGTTGTTGATTGATGCAAAAAAGTGATGGAGGCTTGCATCTGCTGCCCGTTTTGCGCGGCCTCAATACGCTCGCTATCCAGCGAAACATCGTTACCATTGAGGCCCACCACGCCATCCTGCCGGTATTCAGGGCCGGAGGTGTTGCCTGCCTGGCCGCTTATAGCACTGGCCAACGCGGCATTGAACGGTACATCGACAGCCTTGTAATTTGGAGTGTCCGCATTTGCGATGTTATTGGCGATTAGATCTGAACGCTCCTGCCGGAGGTTCAGTACAGCGCCATAAAAATTGAGAAACCCCGCCTGCATTTCACTCCACCTTCTCTGGCATGGAAAGTTCTTGCCGAATGGCGCCGCATCGGGCGCCTGAGAAGAGTCTTACAGAGCAATGTTTAATGGATTGTAAAAAAATGCCCTATTACGGGCATTCGTTTAAAACGATTATCTAGCCTATATTCGAAGCGATGCTGAATTTCTTTCCTGTTTTATGAGATAAAAAAATTCGCATCAGATTATTCGGTCTGCAGGCGCAGCAAGACATCCTCATGCAGGCGCCGCTGATCGTCGCTCACATAAAGAGCCGCAAGGTCAGCCGAGGCAAAGCGGGTTCCCTCCGGCATTTGCGCGCTGGATAAACGCTCTAGCGCAGTGATAATGCAATCGGCAATCTGGCGTGCAAAATCGTGCCGTTGGGCCTGAAAAAACGCAAGATGATCGAGCTGATGCCGGATCGAGGTAATTTTCGCGATCGCCTCCTCCCGCTCCTTGCCCAGAAGCGGATTCGTCCGCGGCAGATGCTGGTCTATGTCTATCAGCAAGCCGGCAAGCCAGGACAGCAAAGCCGACGTTTGCCATAAAAGATCGAACGCCTCACTGGCGTCCATCCTGTCTCGTAAAATCGCAACCTGCTCGGCCAGAATGGCGCAAACAAGCCCTTCATTCTGTTCTTCAGCTTCGCTCATTGCTATGCCTTTTACTTTACAGGACACAGCTGCTTCATGACAGAAAGCAGCTGATTCGGCTCAGCCGGCTTGGTAAGCCAGCCAGAGGCGCCAGCAGCCCTCGCCTCGTCTCGTTTGCGGCCGCCGGATTCAGTGGTGAGCACGATGATTGGCGTATAACGCGCGGAGGGGATCTTCCGCGCCTCCTTGATAAAGCCAATGCCATCCAGTTCAGGCATGTTCAGATCGGTTAAGATAACGGATGGCTTGACCCCATCTGTGAGTTTGGCGATGCCCTCACGGCCGTTCATACCTGTCTCGACGTCATAGCCGGCGCCTTTTAAAATATGAGATAAACTCATCACCATCGTGGCGGAGTCGTCGAGGACAAGGATTGTCGGCATAGAAGCATGGCTCCATTCTGGTGGCGCAAGATTTCCGGACTTTGCGCCCGAAATGTTGAAGCCAGGTTAAAGACGCGGGAAGATGTTTTCTTCGCAGGCCGTGCACGATTTTAAGAAATCATTAGGGGCATGACCTTAATCGTATGGCATGAGCAAAGTTTTCCTGCTTCGTGCAAAAAAAATTTTAACCGGTGAAACGGCCCTTTTTCTGGCCAAAAACACCGTATTCCTCACGTGGCGCAAGCGCTGCATCTCTGTTTACCAGGAAAAATGACCATGATTTCTAATATCGCGGCACAAACCGCGCTCTCAACCGCAAGTGGCCTGACCGGCGGCAGCGCAAGCAGCGCCAGCGCTCAGCCGGGGCATTTTCTCAGCCTGATTTCCGATGCCCTGCAGGGCGTCAGCGCACAGCAAGCCTCCGCGGCATCCGCGGAGGCCGGATACGCGGCCGGAGTGCCAGGCGCCACCCTGGGCAAGGCGCTGGTTGCGAGCGACCGGGCAGAGGTGGCATGGAATGCCACAGTGGCTGTGCGTAATGAGGTTGTGTCCGCCTATCAGGCGGTCATGAACATGCAGTTTTAAGCCATGCACAATTGGCGTGACAGTTTGGCCGGGCTACAGAGGCAGGCATCGCGGATTCCAAAAATTCTTTGGGCAGCTGGGGCCGTGGTGCTTATATCACTCGGCGCGGTGATGTGGCTGGAGCTTTCCGGCCCGCCTTACGCGGTGCTGGATGAGGGGCTTTCCCCCGCCGATGGCGGCAAGGTGATCGCGCAATTACAGAAGCTTGGCATACCTTATCAGCTTCAGGCGGCCGGGAACGTGATTCTCGTGCCAGCCCCGCAACTGGCACAGGCACGGTTACAACTTGGCGCCGCGCAGGTGCCGGGCTCAGATACGCAAACCGCCTGGGACCAGCTTGAGAATGCACCAATGACCGCCTCGGACCTTGCGCAATCAACCATGGCGACGCAGGCGCTTGAGCTCTCCTTGCAGCAATCCATCCAGGCCATGAATGGCATCAGCAGCGCCCAGGTGTTTCTGGCGCTTCCGCCTGAAACACCCTTTCTTGCCGACCAGCCTAAACCCGCCGCCTCCGTGGTGGTGGACGCCGGGCAAATGCAGGCCGCCGCACAGGGCGAAACCATTGCCAAACTTGTAGCAGGCGCCGTGCCGGGCCTCTCAGCGGCCGATGTAACCGTGGTGACCACGGATGGCACCACGGTTTACCCCGCAGGCGGTGCCATGAATACCGGCACGCAACTGGCAACCGAAGCGCAGGTGGAGGCAGATGCCGCGGCGCGCGTGGCTGGTTTGCTAATTCCTATGGTGGGCGCGAATAATTTCCGGACAGATGTGTCCGCTGATCTGGATTTCACGCAAGCCAGCATTCATGAGATCAGCTACGGCCCGGCACATATCGTCCAGCATTCCAGCAGCAACCAGACCTCGCAAACCGGCTCTGATGGCGCGGCACTTGGTATTCCTGGCGCACTTTCCAACGAACCACCAGGCCAGACGACAGCGGCAAACCCGGCGCCCGCGCAAACGGCGACCACAAAATCGACGGCTATAAAACAATCTCAGCCGGCGACCCCCGCGCCAGCACCCGTGCCGAGCCGCACCACCAACGATCTCGACCAGACCTTTGTGACCGACCAGACCGAAAGCGACATCACCAAACCAGACTGGGCCATAAAATCCATTGCTGTTTCGGTTGTGCTGAACCAGGCGGCCCTGCCAAAAAATTTGCAGATAAAGCAGATTAAAGCTGCGATTGCCGCTGCCTTCGCCTACCCAGATGTGACCGTGAACGTGCTGGCGGCGCCATTCCAGCCGCAACCGGTACCCTTGGCTGGAGCGCCCATTATCGCGGCGGCCAACCCCCTGGCACATGCGGTGCTGGAAGTTCTCGCGGCGATGGCGCTATTGTTTGGCCTTGCCCTGCCCACAGGGCGGCGCATTGCAACCGTAAATTTAAGGGCCATGCTGCCATCTCCGCAACCCGCGCAACGGCCATTACCAATTATCACGCCGCCACGGGATTTCTCTGAACTGCGCGACCAGGCTTCGGAAAATATTCCGGGTGTTGCGCGCCTCCTGCAAAGCTGGGCTGAAGAAAATGAGTGAAACTGCCAAGCAATTACCTGCACCTGTTCTCTCCGGGCCTGAGCGTGCCGCCATGGTGCTGCGCGAACTAGGCGAGGAAACCGCCGCGGCCGTGATGCGCGAGATGGATGAAATGTCTGTCAACCGTATTTCCACCGCGATGTCGACCCTTAAAGGCGTGACACCGCAATTGCGCGAAGATGTCATGCTGTCTTTCGCGTCTGATCTTGGTATTACCGCGATTGGCGGCGACAGCATGAAGTTCCTGACCCGCGTTCTGACGAATGCGATCGGCGAGCAAAACGCCAAGGATATTCTCGAACGGCTGCGGCGTAATGAACGGCGTTCCACATTCTATCTTCCACCAAATACTGATGCACGGACGCTGGCGATGCAGATGGCCCATGAGCGGCCGCAAACCATCGCCCTGCTGCTGGCGCATATTCCACATGAGATGGGCGCCAACCTGCTCACCTTCATGCCTGAACCATTGGCGGCGGAGGCATTGTACCGCTTCTCGAATCTCGACGTGGTGTCGCCCAGCGTGGTGAAGGAACTGCGCGACATGCTGGACGAGCTGGCGATGCAAACCGGCACCGGTGGGCGGCGCGTGACCAATCTGGGTGGCGCCAAGCAGACAGCCGATATTCTGAATCATTTTCCTTCAGCGATGTCTGACACTGTACTCGGCGCCATTGATGAGCGCGATGCCAAGACGGCCGAGAAAATTCGAGAAAATCTGTTCACATTCATCGATCTCGGCAAACTCCCCGATCGCTCAATGCAGATCTTGCTGCGCGAAGTGCCGGCCGACAAACTTGCCCCGGCCCTGCGCCTGGTGGAAGAGGCGCTGCGGGAGCGATTCTTTCAGAATCTCTCGGCACGGCAGGTGGAGGTGCTGAAGGAAGAACTGACCAGCGGGCCACCGATCCGCCGGTCCGATGCGCTCACCGCACAAAGCGATATTGTCGACGTGGCACTGAAGCTCGCCGGCGAGGGACGCATTTCCATCAGCAGCGCCGAGGAGATGGTTTAATGCCGGTTTTGCCTCCCATTTCCGTGACCCAAAGCACAGCACCTGCCGCGAATGCCGGTACGGCAACGAACACCACAGCCTGGGCGGATGCGCTTGCCACCACTCAAACGCCGCCGCCGGAACATGCCGCCGCAACCGCAGCACAGGCGCCAGCCGTGGCAAAACGTGCCGCCGGACAGATAGCGCATGGCCAAGCACAACCGGCCACGGAACCTCCCGTGGCTGCACAGACCAAAATGGTGAAAGCCACAAAGCCGCAAAATGTTTATATTCCGCCAGCCCCCAGCCGGACCGAGAAGAAAGACACACATCAGGCCAGCACCGTTGTGGCCCAGGCCGCATATACGCCACCATTGGCGAAAACCGCTGGCGAAACCGAGCAGAAAACCACCGCTGCCACAGCCGATGCCAAAACCAATGCCAGTGAAACCATAGCCAGCCAGAATGCTCTGAGTGGCAATATACCATCAGCTGAAGCCGGGCCAACCGCTACGCCTGCGAAGCCAACCGCAAAAGCCGAAACAATGCCGACGCCAGCAGTATCTTCCACAAATACTCAACCCAGCCTGCCTGCCGTTGCCACAAACGATATACACGCCCCTGCCACCACAACGCTGAGCCTAATGAAAGCTGATAACACCAAGGCGCTACAGCCTTCCTCCAGCCAGTCGGCCACCGCCAGCACGGCGCAAGCCGTTAGCTTCCGGGCTACACAAGTTACCAAAAATGCACCAGCACCCACAAAAGAAACCGAAAAATCTGCCACCCAGAACATGACCGCCATTGGCAATTTTGCTCTGGGTTCAACCCAATCTGTTGTAGTCACGGCAACCAGCAGCCCGACGGCAAGCCTCAGCGCCGTGGCGCTAACCCCCAGCACCGCCCCAGCGGCGTTGGCCGCCACCGTTGTGGCGCTGCATCAATCAGGTCAGGCCGGCACGGTTTTGCAGCTGGACCCGCCAGGGCTTGGGCATCTTTCCGTGCAGGTGCGGCTGGGCGCGCAGGGGCAGGTGAATGTGCTGTTCGTGCCCAGCACCGCCGATGCCGCACAGGCGTTGCAGGCCAGCCTGCCCAACCTTGGCGCGGCCATGGCGCAATCTGGCCTCACCTTGGGCCAGGCGCAGGTGGGCGGGCAGTCTTTGCAGCAAGGCGGGCAAAATGGCCAGGGCTTCTATGCGCCGCCACGCCAGAGCAACCCAACCGAGTTTGCCGCCGAACCGCAGACCGCGCCAAACGGGCTAAGCGCCTATGCTTGAGATCGATCCGCAGGCGGAGTCGCTCGACCTGCTTGATCCGATGCGCGCACCCCTGCTGCGCTCGGTGCTTATGGAAACCTTGGCCGACCGCTTCATGCGGCAGATTGCCTTCGTGTTTTTCCAAAAAATGCGCCATTCCGTGCAATTGCTTTCCTGCATTCACAACGTCATCAGCCATGAATCCGCGATGTCTGCCTTGCCGGAGGTGATGCTGGCCGGCATTTCGGAATTAACGCCGCTGCGCGGACGCATGCTGCTGGCCATTGACGGCGATTTGATCGGTGCGATGGTCGACGCGATGTGCGGCGCCACCGCCGCGCACCCGTTTGAGCGGTATGAGCTTTCCGCGCTGGAAACGCGGATCGGACGGCAGATGGTGGATATCGCCTTTGCCACCATCACCGAAACCTTCACGCCCGTCGTTCCACTCAATCTCGCGGCCATCGCCTATGAAAACGCTACCGGTATGCTCGCCATCGCCGATGGGCAGGATTGGATGATTGCCGTAACCGGCATTTTTGAAACGGAGCTGGGCTCGGGAACCATCCGGCTTATCGTGCCCTATTCGGCGTTTGAAACGCTTGAAGCGAAAATCGCCAGCCAATCCGGCCTGCTGGGCGGGCGCGGACCGGATATAAACTGGACAGGCGG
>JAGWZS010000190.1 GCA_018971905.1 Rhodospirillales bacterium
TATGCCACGGATGACGCCTGGCTGGTGCCGCATTTCGAGAAAATGCTCTACGACAATGCGTTGATTTTGGAGATGTTGGCTTTCGCCCAGGCGGACCGGCCCAACCCGCTTTACGAGGCCCGGGCGCGGGAAACCGTGGAATGGCTGACCCGGGACATGAGTGCGGAAGGCGCCTTCGCCGCCGCCGAGGATGCGGATTCCGAGGGCGAGGAAGGCAAATTCTATGTCTGGACCCGCGCGGAAATTGAAAGCGTGCTGGGTGAGGATACGGCGTTTTTCGAGCATTTCTACCCGTTGCCGGTACACGGCAATTGGGAGGAAAAGATCATCCTGGAACGCCGTGCCCCATTCGGGCCGGATGAAGCCAGGCTGGAAGCCTGCCGAGCCAAGCTGCTGGCGGTGCGCAGCCAGCGCGTGCGCCCCGGCCGGGATGACAAGATTCTGGCGGATTGGAACAGCTTTACCATCGCCGCTCTGGTGAAAGCGGGACATGTGTTCGGCGAACCCGGCTGGTTGGCACTGGCGGAACGGGTTTTTGCCAAGCTGATAGAGAAAATGGGCCAGGCGGATGGCCGGGTGGCTCATGCGATGCGCCATGGCAGAATTTCCGCCGCCGGACTGCTGGAGGACCAGGCGGGGATGATCCGCGCTGCGCTGGCGCTGTATCAGGCCACGGGTGAGGCGGATTATCTGAACCGGGCGGAAGTGATTCTGGCAGCCACGGAAACGCATTTCGGCGATGGCGCGGGGGCGTTCTATATGTCCGCCGATGATGCCGGGGATGTGTACGCCCCTCGCGCAAGGCATGTGCAGGATGGCCCAGCCTATTCCGGCACCGGGCTGATGGCGGAAAATTACGCGGTTTTGTTTCATCTGACCGGAAAAGATGAATACCGCGCTAAGGCCGAAGCCGTGCTGGCGGCTTTTGGCGGCCAGCCCCAAGCGCTGACGGGTTCGCCGATTTTGCTGACGGCGGCGGATCTGCTGGCCAATGCCGCCTGCGTGGTGGTAACCGGCGGGGCTGAGGAGCTGGCGCGAGCAGCCCTGGCGGTGGCGGACCCGGCGGTGGTGCTGCTGCGCGGCGGGGCGGGGTTGGGGGCTGAGCATCCGGCTTATGGTAAGCCGGATGATATGAAGGCGGCCTATGTGTGCCAGGGAAATGTTTGTGGCCTGCCGGTGGCGGACGCTGAATCTTTAAGGCAAAAACTGCAACGTTCCACGTGGAACAATTCTGAAGATGTAGTTTAATAACGTCGTGTTAGTTATTGAATAATGACGTCAGGCTTTTCCCTGGTGATATGTGAAGGCGGCGTTGATCATGTCCAGCAGATGCTGCCCCGCGGTGGTGGGGGCGTATTTTGGCGCCTCGCCCGGTTGCAGGCAGGTGGGCAGGCATTCCACCGGCGCATAAAAATCGGGGTCGAAGAAGAAGGGCAGGGAATAGCGCTCTTTTCCTGAGACATTGATGACCCGGTGCGGGGTGGAGCGGAACACGCCATTGGTCCAGCGCTCCATCATGTCCCCGATATTCACAACGTACGTGCCGGGAATGGGCGGTGCCGAAATCCAGCTTCCATCCAGCCCTTGTACTTGCAGCCCGCCGGCGCTGTCCTGGTGCAGCAAAGTCAGGCAGCCGTAATCGGTATGGGCACCGGCACCCAGCTGCGCCTCGGTGATGCGCCCCGTTTGTGGCGGGTAATGCAGCGGCCCCAAAGTGGTCATGGGAATGCCAAGCCAGGGCGCGAAATAATCCTGTTTCAGCCCCAGTGAGACAGCGAACGCGCCGAGCATGGTTGTACCCAGCGCCACCATCCGGTCGTAATAATCCTGCATCGTCTCGCGCCAGCCAGGCAGGTCCGGCCATAGATTCGGCCCGTGTAAGGGCAGCCCGGCCGCTACGCGCTCATGCGTTAACGGCAAATCCCGGCCGATCTTGAAACCTTCCTTGAAATCGCCGCTTTGTGTCTGCTTTGCGGGGTCGAGATTCTCCGCCCCTACCCGGAACCAGCCGCGGTGGCAGGTGGAATGCTCGATGGCGGATTTTTCTTTCTCCTCGACTGGGAGTGCAAAAAACCGCCGGGCGGATTCATAAACGCGGTCGATTAATTCCTGCGGAATGCCGTGGTTTTTGATATAGAAAAACCCGCTCTCCCGGCAGGCGCGGCCAATGGCTTCGGCGGGCGCGATATCCCCCGCCAGAAGCGGGGCGATGTCGATGACGGGAATGGCATCCGCGCGGAGGGCGGCAAGGCCGGGAGCAAGCTCTATGGTATTCGGCATGGAGCCGATGTTAAACTGGCCTGGGTTCGGATTCCAGGAGCGTTTTCTTTGGCGGAAACATATTTGCTCGGTATCGATCTGGGCGCGGGCAGCCTGAAGGCGACGCTGATTTCCACGGCGGGCGAGGTGAAGGCCGAGGCCAGCGCGCCGATTACCACTCAGATGCGGCGGTTTGGCTGGGCGGAGCAAGACCCGGCGGAATGGTATGCGGCTCTTTGCCGGGCGGTGCGCGAGGTGCTGGCAGGGGTTGAGCCGGAGGACATTGCCTGCATTGGCGTTTCGGCTGGCGCGCATATTCCGGTTTTAACGGACGCGCAGGGCACCGTGCTGCGCCCAGCGATTCTGTGGAGCGACCAGCGCGCCGCCGCCGAGGCCGCCGAACTGCACCGCCGGGCGGGGCCAGAGATTATCGCCGCTTCACTGAACCGGGTGAACCCGACCTGGACACTGGCCATGCTGGGCTGGCTGAAGGCGGGTGAGCCGGAATTGATGGCGCGGGCAAAACGGCTTTATCTTGCCAAGGATTTTCTGCGCCATTGCCTGACCGGCACCTGGGAGACGGATTATTCCGACGCGGTGGGCGCGCTGCTGGCCGACAACAAAACCAAAAGCTGGTCGCCCAAGCTTGCCGCGTTGATCGGGCTGGATATGTCGATTCTGCCGCCGATTGTTTCACCCAGCCAGATTGTGGGCGGTGTAACGCCGGAGGCCGCCGCCCGCACCGGGTTGAAGGCGGGCACGCCGGTTGTGTGCGGCTCCAACGACACCACGGTGGAGTTTTTTGGCGTGGGCGGCAACAGGCCAGGCGTCGGCGGGGTGAAGCTGGCGACGGCCGGGGTGTTGTTTCTGGCAACCGAGGGGCCGCAGGTGCATCCGCCTATCTCCTGCTATCCGCATATCATGCCTGGCATGTACTACACCGCCACGGGCACCAATTCCTGCGCCTCGGCGCACCGCTGGGTGCGGGATCTGATGTTCGTGGAAGGCGGGTTTGACGCGATGGACGCGCTGGCGAGTGCTGCCCCCCGCGGCGCAGAGGGGCTGCTGTTTCACCCCTATCTGCAAGGCGAGCGCGCCCCGTACTGGGACCCGCTGCTGCGGGCGGATTTCATCGGCATGACCATGACGCACGGCAAGATGCATTTTGCCCGTGCGGTGTATGAGGGCATAGCGTTTTCAATCCGGGATCTGCTGAGCGCCGCGCGGGAGCTGGGGCTGGAATTTTCCACCATCCGGCTGATGGGCGGCGGGGCGAAGAGTGCCACCTGGCGGCAGATTATCGCGGATGTGACGGGGCTGACCATCGAGCGCACGGCATCGGGCGATGCCTCGTTTGGCGCGGCCCTTGTGGCCGGGATCGGGGCAGGGGTGTTCACCGGCCCGGAGGATGCGGTGGCGCGCTGCGTGCGGGTGCTGGATGTAACAAAACCGCAAGCGGCCGCCTGTGCTTTTTACGATGAGCTGTTCAGCATTTACAAAGAGGCGCAAGCCGCGCTGGCGGGGGTGAACCACAAGCTGCACGGGCTGGTGGCAGGAAAAGGCTAGAGCGAGATGATTTTAGGTTCGCTCGCGCCGCGAGCGGACCT
>JAGWZS010000014.1 GCA_018971905.1 Rhodospirillales bacterium
TGATGGATGTCCGTGAAGCAAATGTAGGCATTGCTATGGGCCTCTCCCACATTGCGGCACGCAATGAAGTTAGAGCTCTCATCTCGGCCATAAAATTGCCGCCTGCGAGGCTTCAGGAACAATGTACCGAGCTAGTAGCTTAACGTGGTTCCCTAGAGCAGGTTGCCTCTCATTTTCTTGACTTAAAATTGTGCTTGAGGGAATGGCATTGGCGCGGGTATTCCTAGTTGGGGCGGGGCCGGGGGATCCTGAACTACTGACCTTGAAAGCGGCGCGGCTTTTACGCGACGCTGACGTTGTGCTGCATGACAGTTTGGTCGGCCCTGCTATTTTGGAGTTGGTTCCGCCCGCTGCAGAAATCATTGATGTGGGCAAGCGCTGCGGGAAAGCTTCTACAGCTCAGGCGGATATCTGTCGGCTGCTAGTGGAGGCTGCCCTTACAAGAAAGAAAGTTATAAGGCTCAAAGGCGGAGACCCTTCAATTTTTGGCCGACTAACTGAAGAAATAGAGGCGCTACGCCAGGCGCATATAGAATTCGAGATCATACCTGGCATTACAGCGGCATCAGCTGCCGCAGCCACTCTGCAAGCATCTCTAACGCAGCGGCATGTTGCTCGTACCTTGCACATCATCACGGGGCATGGGGCAGAACAAGGGCTGCCAGCACATAACTGGGCGGCACTGGCGCAAGCTGGCGGCACGCTCGCGGTTTATATGGGAAGCAAATATCTTCCTTGGCTAGTTAAAAAGCTTCTAGCTGAGGGCATGTCTTCAGAAACTCCAGCTGTTTCAATAGAATGGGCTAGCCGGCCTGAACAACGAATAATTCACGCAAGCCTTGCCAGGATGCCGGAAGCGTTAATGCAGGCAGCTCCAAGCGGCCCTGTGCTCTTGCTTATTGGTTTAGCATTTAGAGACAGTTAACGGCCCCCTTTTGCTGTTCAGCATTAAGAATTTGCAAATTAGGCGAATAGAAATTCTAAACAGATGCAGATTTAGCATAAGTCAAAATATCTCACCGCATTAATACAACTTTATCATATTGCAGCGAAACTCAGCGGTATGAGTGATGCCATCGAATTATCGCCAATTCTAGATATTGTTGCTGCGCCAGGGTTACTGGAAAGCATTATGCAGCATCGTGGTAGACAGCTTGTCTTGGAGGCGGGTCATGTCCAGCGTCTGGGCGCTCAGTGCCTACAGATATTGCTGGCAGCGCGCAAGGCTTGGGCCGAAGACGGTGTCTCGTTACAATATGCAAACTCGTCAGAAGGCTTTCTTACGTCACTAGAGCTGCTTGGAGTTTCAATTTCCAGACTAACATACACTGCCAAACGAGAGAGCGGAGAGTGATCTATGAGCGTAACGGTTTTGACTGTCGATGATTCGCGAGCCATGCGCGACATGTTGCAGCATTCTCTTGCAGCCGCTGGCTTTAGGGTAATTCAAGCCGAAGACGGCTTGCATGGCCTAGAAGTCTTAGCATCTGAAATGCCTGATGTTATTGTAACCGACATCAATATGCCAAGAATGGATGGGTTTGGTTTTATTAAAGCAATTCGCGACGATATCTTACGACGTGCAACGCCAGTTCTTGTTCTTACCACAGAGGTGGATGCGGAGAAGAAAAACAGAGCCCGCGAGGCCGGCGCAACGGGCTGGATTGTTAAGCCATTTGATCCTGAAAAATTAGTAGAAGCCATCCGCAGAGTTGCGGCTTAAACGCTAAGGAGCGGATTATGGAAGATCCTCTTGCCGCCATTAAGATTACATTTTTTCAAGAATGCGATGAGCAGCTCTCGGAATTAGAAAGCGGGTTGCTTGCAATGGAAAATGGCATTGCAGACTCTGAAACAGTAAATGCCGTTTTCCGTGCTGTGCATTCCATGAAGGGTGGTGCAGGAATTTTTGGCTTTGATACTCTGATCAGCTTTGCTCATACATTTGAAACTGCACTGGATGGAGTCCGTTCAGGTACTCTTTCGGCAACAGCTCCGGTAATTGCTGTTTTTCTTCGTGCAGCCGATCTATTAGCCGATCTCGTTCGTGCTGCCCGCGAGAATACAGCTGGTGACGAAGCGCGCATTAATGCGCTCAGAATGGAATTTGATAAAATCAACAATTCTGCCACGGTCGACAACAATGTATCCGCAGAGTTATCAGATAGTATCAAAGAAAACCAAAGAAATTCTGATAAAATCGAAGAAAAATTGTGGAAAATTATATTCACACCTGATTCAACATTATATCTGAATGCAAATGAAACAACGTTTTTATTGCGAGATGTACGGCGTCTTGGGAAAACTAATATTGAGATTGATCAAAGTCGTCTTCCAAAATTGCAGGACCTTGACGCAGAAGGGGCATTCCTTTCATGGAATATTACTCTTGAGAGTGATTGCAGTGAGAGTGATATTCGTGATCTTTTTGAATTTGTTGAAAGTGACTGCACGCTCGAGATATCTCTAGAAATTACAGATGGATTTAAACCTGGTAAAGTAATTACTGGAGATAATGGCTTTAAATTTGAATTTTTTACTCCGGTAGATGAAGAAGAAATTCAGGAGTCTAACTTATTGCATTCAATGCAGTCGGATAGTGAAGTAAAGCAGCTAGAAGTTCCTCAGGCTACTACAAGTCTGGCCATTCAAAATATAAAAACAAAAGCGGATAGCGCAAATGTGGCTGTAGCTACTATTCGAGTTGACTTAGACAGAGTTGACAGAATGATAGATCTTGTTGGTGAATTAGTAATTAATGAAGCAATGCTTAGTCAGCGCGTATTGGAGGCAGGTATTGCCCGTTCTTCTGGTGTTGCGATGGCTCTTGAAGAACTTGAGCATTTAACTAGAGAAATTCAAGACAGTGTCATGGCGATACGAGCCCAACCCGTAAGGTCTGTATTCCAGCGTATGCCTCGTTTGGTTCGTGAAGTGGCGACCATGACCAATAAACAAGTAAAACTTATTACGGAAGGAGAGTCAACTGAAGTTGATAAAACTGTAATAGAGCGCATCTCAGATCCTCTCACTCATATGATCCGTAATGCAATTGATCATGGTTTGGAATCAACTGAGGTCCGCCTTGCATCTGGAAAACCTGCCGAAGGTACTGTAAAGCTTACAGCTCTACATCGCTCCGGGCGTATTGTCCTTGAGGTGTCGGATGACGGAGCTGGTATCAACCGCCCTCGTGTTCGTCAGAAGGCAATTGAAAACGGACTTATTTCTTCTGATGCACAATTAACTGACGAAGAAACAGACAATCTTATTTTTCTACCAGGCTTCTCTACCGCGGCTACGTTATCTAATATTTCTGGCCGTGGTGTTGGCATGGATGTCGTTCGCCAATCTATCCAGGCTCTTGGTGGTCGCATCTCTATTTCGTCTTGGCCGGGAAAAGGATCGACGTTTACATTATCCCTCCCTTTAACGTTGGCAGTTCTGGATGGCATGGTTGTTTCCGCTCATGGGCATACATTAATCATTCCGCTCGGTGCCATAATGGAGACATTAAAGCCAAGACGTAAGGATGTATTTCCACTCGATGGTGATCTAAACGTACTTTCTTTGCGCGGTGGATATGTGCCGATTGTTGATGTAGCCTTTTGTCTTGGCTATCGATCACAGTATGTAGATCCAGAACAAAGTGTAGCGCTACTAGTTGAGGGGGAGGGTGGTAGTCGTGCAGTTCTTCTCGTTGATGAAATACACGGTCAAAAACAAGTTGTTATAAAAAGTCTCGAAGCAAATTATCAAGCTGTAAAAGGAATCGCAGCTGCTACAGTAATGGGTGATGGGCGTGTAGCATTAATTGTAGATGTTGACGTAGTAGTTCAAAGAACTGGTAGCGATATTAGTAAAAATTTAAATGAGCTAAGACACTTAGAAGTAAGCGTAGGGGCTGCATAATGGATATGTATAATAAATCCATGGATGTTCACGAACTCATTGCATTTACAGTTGGAAAACAAGAATTTTGCATTAATGTTATGATGGTGCGCGAGATACGCGGATGGGCTTCTGCGACTACTCTTCCTCATGCGCCACGTTATATAAAAGGTGTAATAAATTTACGCGGCGCCGTACTGCCGATCGTTGACTTTGCAGCTCGACTTGGTATGCCAAGTGCAGAGCCAACAGAACGAAATGTTATAATTGTCGTTCAAATTTTTCATCGACAAATTGGAATTTTAGTCGATGCAGTATCTGATATTATAATGGCCAACGATAATGACATTCAACCTTTACCAGATATTACATCTGATCTTGCAAAATGCTTCTTAAGAGGCATGCTTTCAATGCATGGCCGCATGATTAGCTTGATAACATTGGATGATATTTTACCAAGCGACGAACAAGAGGCAGCTTGAAATGGTGGTAGCAATTGAAAAACATTTTCTTCAGGATCGCCTAATTGATGGATCTGAGTTTTTGTTTACATTAAAAGATCTTTCTATAATTTCAAAAATTATAATGGAAGAATCCGGCATTGTACTATCTGAATCAAAAGCAAGTTTGGTTTATTCTCGTTTAGCTAAGCGTATTCGTCATCTTGGTCTTTCAAGTTTTTCAGAGTACTGTTCTCTAATACAAGGAGATTTTGGAAAAGACGAAAAGCAAGAGTTAATTGCCGCTCTTACTACAAATGTAACAAGATTTTTCAGAGAACAGCATCATTTTGAGCATATGCAAAAAAATATACTTCCAAATCTTATCCGCGAAGCTAAAGCGAGGCGGCGTATTCGCATTTGGTCGGCAGCTTGTTCATCGGGACCAGAGCCATATTCTATCGCATTAACAATTTTGCAAGCTATGCCAAATGCAGGAGATTATGATATTCGTATTCTTGCAACGGATATAGACCATAACATCCTTAAAATCGCATCTTCTGGAATTTATGACGCATCTCAACTGGCGCCAATTTCAGAAGAGATGCAGCGTAGGTGGTTTAGGCCTTTGAATGACGGCCCAGGAAAAATGCAGGTCAAACCAGAATTAAGAAACTTGATAACGTTCAAACAATTAAATCTCATTGGAACTTGGCCTATGAAAGGGAAATTTCAGGCAATATTTTGTAGGAACGTAGTAATCTATTTCGATAGTAAAACGCAAGAGTCTATATGGTCTCGCTTCTTACCTTTAATGGAAGATGGTGGAGCTCTATATATAGGGCATTCGGAAAGAGTTTCAGGTCCATCTGAGAAGTACTTTTTTAATGATGGTACAACTATATATCGAAATAGAATGGAGAGGCGATAATATGAAAACGCGCGTTGTTATTGTAGATGATTCTGCAACCATGCGTGCAGTTATTGCATCTTATCTCCAAGCAGATTCTGAAATTGAAGTTGTTGGACAAGCTGCAGAGCCCTATGAAGCTCGACAACTAATTAAAGAAGTGATGCCAGATGTTATAACATTAGACATTGAAATGCCGAACATGAATGGCATTTTATTCCTTGAAAAAATTATGAGGCTGCGCCCTACACCGGTCGTCATGGTTTCTACATTAACGCAATCGGGTGCCGATATAAATTTGCGGGCACTAGAAATTGGCGCATTTGATTGCGTTGCCAAGCCTTCCCAGATTGCACCGGATAGTTTCGATTCCCTAGCCGAAAAGGTCAAGGCTGCTGCAAAGTATGGATGCAAACCTCGTCCTTTAAAAATTGTCTCGGTCTCCTCTGTAGTTAATAATTATGAGTCGGATGGACGCCTGATAGCGATTGGTTCATCGACTGGTGGTGTAGAAGCATTAATAGAAATTCTTTCAAAATTTCCTGAAAACTGCCCGCCAGTAATCATAAGTCAGCATATGCCGCCAACTTTTACTAAAAGTTTTGCTGCGAGATTAAATAAACTGTGCAAGCCGTGTATAAGTGAAGCAGAAGATGGGCAGCGTTTAAAAGTTGGGCATGTTTACCTCGCGCCTGGAGATAGGCATCTTGAGCTTTCTGGAAGAGTGGTTCCTGAGATCAGGTTAAGTCAGGCAGAGAAAGTGAATGGGCACAGACCATCCGTTGATGTAATGTTTAAATCTGTAGCAGAACGCGTTGGGAAGCGAGCAGTTGCCACTATTTTGACAGGTCTTGGTTGCGATGGTGCAGAAGGGCTTCTTGCATTGCGCAAGGTTGGTGCTGAGACTTTTGGACAGGATGCCGCGAGTTGTGTTGTCTATGGAATGCCTCGTGCAGCATTTGAGCTGGGAGCTGTAGAGCGGCAAGTGCCGCTGGATAGAATGGCTGCACAGCTATTGGCTGCAACATCAGCACGGAATAAGGCCTCAGTATCGTGATTTCTTCTATTCAAGTTCGACAAGGTCTTGCAGAGAGGCGTATTAACATTGTTCAAGGTCAACATTATGTTGATGATCATCCAGACTCGATTATTACAACCATTCTGGGATCATGTATTGCGGCGTGCATATGGGATCCCATAGCCAAAGTTGGCGGGATGAATCATTTTTTGTTGCCTGGTGAAAGTTTATCTAATCGCAGCTTTTTGAGAGAAGAAGGGCAGAGGTATGGCGTACACCTCATGGAGCTTTTAATTAATGATTTGCTCAAACACGGGGCGCATAAATCTGACTTGAAGGCAAAAATTTTCGGCGGTGCCTGTATGATCAAAGGGCTAACGGACGTAGGCGCTTCGAATGCCGCTTTTGCCGAAAAGTTTCTTAAGGCTGAAGGAATTGATCTGGTTGGCGGCAGCCTACGCGGTAATCTCGGCCGCAGAATTCAATTTTGGCCAGTAGGCGGGCGCGCTCGCCAGGGCTTCTTAAGCAAGGAAGCGGAAACCATTATTCCGGATGAAACTGTTAGGCAGCCAAAGGCATTTTCTAACGCTGGTTTAGTTGAGTTGTTTTAGACATTGTAATCTCGAAAACGGAGGGTTTTGTGCTTTGACCAACTCGCTTAATACCATAGAGTCCTATACCCCTCTGCGTTCAATTCTATCTGCAATTGGTGAAGAGTTTAGAGAACTTGGTAGTTTTGCAGATAGATTCCAGCTTACTCTTAGCCCCGCGGTTCAGCGCCTGGCCCTAGATGCCGCTTGCCACCGCGACGTTCAATCCCTGGATCTCTTGTCACAGCGTTTAGTAGCTCTATCAGAGTACATTCTAAAAATCAGCCAACTCTTGCCGGAAGAAGTACACCTCGATTCACGTCGGGCTTTAGCGTCGATTCCGCTTTCTGAATTGCAATACCGCTTAAAAGGTGCTCCAATTCCAGCCGATGATGGGCAGCGTACGGGCGAATTGGAATTATTTTAACATTCACCGTTACCGAGTGTTAAAATATTTCGGCCTTAATATCCTACGCTAGTCGTATTTATGGAGAAATGGTTCCGTCATGCATCATCATGCCGAGCATAAAAGTGCTGAGCATCGCGCAGAATTGCTTTCTGTCCGCATTGCGGAACAAGAATTTGCGATAAACATAAAATCAATTCGTGAAATTCGTGGGTGGATTGCCTCTACTCATCTTCCTTATGCGCCGCCCTTTGTCAGAGGTATGATTAATTTGCGCGGAAATGTTTTAGTGGTCGTCGATCTGGCGCAAAGGCTTGGACTCGCTGCGATAGAGCCGGACAAAGCGTCTGTGATTGTAGTTGTTGAGTGCGATAATCGCACGGTAGGTTTGCTGGTCGATGCTGTCTGCGACATTATTACAGTTACTGACGATATGCGGCAAAATACACCCGAGACGGGCAGTGATATTCCAAAGTCATTTGTTGAGGGGCTCGTAATGATGGATAGCCGTATTATTAGCGTGCTTTCCCTACCTGCTCTCGTGCCAGAGGAAGCCGTTCAGCGCATAACCGAAATGGCAGCAGAATAGAGATGCTTGTGCCAACAAAAAGGCGGCCATTTTGGCCGCCTTTGAGTAATTATATAAAGCTTTTAGTCAGCTGCAAGGGCCATTTGCTTGCGCGCCAAACATTGGCTTACATAAGCTTCAACGGCATCGGAAACCATTTCCGCATGGTTGGCGAACACGTGGTCTGCACCCTCGAAGACCCTGTAGTCTATGGCGACACCCTTTTGCTGGTTTAATTTATCAACCAACTTTCGCACGGAATTTTCGGGCACCAAGTCATCGGCGTCCCCGTGGATGATAAGACCTCCGGTCGGGCAGGGGGCCAGAAACCCAAAATCATACCCGGCCGCGGGCAGTGCCACAGAAACCCAGCCGGAGACTTCGGGGCGACGCATCAGAAGCTGCATCCCCACAAAAGCGCCGAAGGAGTAGCCTGCAATCCACAACCCGCCATGTCCCGGATTGAGCCCCTGCATCCAATCCAGGGCGGCAGCGGCATCGTTGATTTCTCCCATTCCACCGTCGAACTTACTCTGGCTGCGGCCTACGCCCCTGAAGTTAAAGCGCATCACCGAAAAGCCGAGGCGTTGGAACACCTGATACATAGTGTAGGTGATGCGGTTGTTCATAGTGCCGCCATGCAGCGGATGAGGGTGCAAAACCAGGGCAAGCGGCGCACCACGCTCCTTGGCGTGGTGGTAACGGCCCTCAAGGCGGCCTTCTGGGCCGGCAAACATCACTTCAGGCATACTCAACTCGTCTTTCATACCTTGGATCGGCAGACCGATCTGACCAGGGAAGCCACGGTCTTACTAAATCTGCGCGTTTTGTGGACAGGATTATCTAAAGAAGCGGCTCAGGTAAAAACGATACTCCCCATCTCCTCCGGCAAAGTTGACCATACAGGTCCGGATAACTAGATGCTCTCCGCGAGGCTAAAATTAATATTGCCGAGAACGTAAAACTTAAACTCTCTCTAGGTCTGTCAATATAGCCTGCTTCTGGGCTGTTTATCCACGGAAATTCGCATGGCCCTTATGTTTTTGCGCGAAACAGTAAAAACCTACCGCGAACGAGACCCCGCGGCACGCTCTAATCTGGAGGTTTTGCTCTGCTATCCAGGGCTGCATGCGGTTGTATTGCACCGTCTTGCCAGTCCTTTTTATAAGGCAGGCTATGTCACGCTGGGCCGGTTCATTTCTCATATCGGGCGCTTCTTGACAGGAATTGAGATTCATCCAGGAGCGAAGCTTGGGCGCCGCCTTGTTATCGACCATGGAATGGGCGTGGTCATTGGTGAAACCGCCGAGATTGGTAATGATGTACATATTTATCATCAGGTTACCTTAGGAGGCACAAGTTCCACTCAAGGCAAGCGTCATCCCACTATAGGCAATAATGTCATTATAGGCGCCGGCGCGAAAATTCTTGGCCCGGTCCATATTGGCGATGGGGCGCGCATTGGAGCCAATGCGGTTGTGATCGCAGAGGTGCCGCCAGACACTACCGTGGTTGGGATTCCCGCCCGGCCGGTTGAGCGCGGCTTACGTAAATCCCGTTTCGATGCCTATGGTACCCCTTGCGATCCATCCCTTGACCCACTGTTTCATGAAATTGCGTTGTTGCGATGCGAGTTAACGGCTCTGGAAGGCCGGATAAGGGCGCAAGATAATCCCCGCGCTGAGGCTAACCCCTTGTGATTTATCTGGACGCCAATGCCACGGAACCGCTGCGGCCAGAAGCGCGGGCGGCTGTCCTTAGCGCTCTGGACCAAGGTGGTAATCCGTCTTCTGTGCATCAGGCTGGGCGCGCGGCACGAAAAGTCCTGGAAGAAGCGCGGGAACGGGTGGCCGAATTCGCGAATGCGCGCCCGTCGGACGTTATTTTTTGTGCGGGCGCAACTGAGGCAGATGCCCTGGCCGTGCACGCCTTTGGCGCTAACCGTCCCATCCTCGTTGGTGCTACAGAGCACGCTGCCATCCGCGCCGCCGCTCCATGCGCCATTACCATCCCTGTTCGTGCCAATGGTCAGGCGGATATGGTAGCTCTGGAGCGTCTGCTGGTTGTTCATCCTGATGCCTTAGTCTGCCTGATGGCTGCAAACAATGAAACGGGCGTCTTGCATGATATTGAAATTGCAGGAAAATTATGCAGCAATGCTGGCGCGCTTCTACATGTAGATGCGGCTCAGGCAATCGGGCGCGCCAATCAGAATTGGTTGGCTTTGGGTGCGGCCAGCTTGGCCATTTCCGGGCATAAATTCGGTGCCCCAGTGGGAGCCGGAGCACTTATAACGCGCCCGGGGTTGGATATTCAGCCCCTAATTAAAGGTGGGGGGCAGGAACTGGGGCGGCGTGGTGGCACATCCGCCCTGCCGGCAATCGCGGGCATGGCTGTCGCCATCGGCGCGGCTTACCCATCAGAGCAAATTGCCACTTGGCGTGATGAAATTGAGGCATTTTGCTGTGCCCATGGTGCGCTTGCGATAGGCGCCACCGCACCACGTCTGCCAAATACCACTTGCCTTGCCTTGCCGGGGGTGCGTGCTGAAACGCAACTTATCGCTCTTGATATGGCGGGTATCTGCGTTTCCGCCGGCTCTGCTTGCTCTTCCGGCAAGGTTGCTGCCAGCCATGTGCTTTTGGCCATGGGCCTCGAACAGCTTGCGGATCAGGCTATTCGTGTCTCTTTGCCCTGGAATGCGGAGGCCTCCATGGTACAAAAGTTCCAATCAGCCTATGCGAACATGGCCTCGCGCCTTGCGAAGCGCGACTCAATCGGCTTAACCACGGCCGATCATTGCAAGGACCCGATATGCCTAAAATGACTTTTATCGAACGTGACGGCACGCCACGCGAAGTTGAAGCCCCTACGGGGCTTTCTGTTTTGGAAGTTGCGCATAAGCACGGTATCGATATCGAAGGGGCGTGCGAGGGTTCGCTTGCCTGTTCCACCTGCCATGTAATCGTGGATCCAGAATGGTTTAACCAGCTGAAAAAGCCGTCTGATGACGAAGAAGACATGCTGGACCTGGCCTTTGGCTTGGAAAAGACATCTCGGCTAGGCTGTCAGATTGTCATGTCTGAGGTGTTGGATGGGCTGGTTGTAAGGCTGCCGGCCTCAACGCGGAATGCCAATAAGTAAGATGCGGGTCGTTGTTGCCATGTCCGGCGGCGTTGATAGCTCGGTTGTTGCTGGGCTGATGGCGCGCGAAGGGCATGAGGTGATAGGCGTAACCCTACAGCTATATGACCATGGGAACGCTACCAGCCGAAAAGGGGCGTGCTGCGCGGGTCAAGATATTCACGATGCCAAGCGTGTGGCAGACAAGCTGGGCGTTGCCCATTACGTTATTGATAGTGAAACGCGCTTTAAACAAAGCGTTATGTCCGTATTTGCTGATGCTTATGCTCAAGGGCAGACCCCGGTGCCGTGTATTGCCTGCAATCAGCATTTGAAGTTCGGCGATTTGCTGGAGATGGCCAGAGATCTCGGCGCCGACGCATTGGCGACCGGCCATTACGTTCGCCGGATCGAAGGCGCAGCCGGCGCTGAGCTGCATAAGGCCGTGGATGAGAGCCGGGATCAAAGCTGGTTTCTTTTCGCGACAACCCAGGAGCAGCTTGACTACTGCCGTTTTCCGCTAGGCGATTTTGCCTCTAAATCCGAAGTCCGGTCTCTCGCGTCTGAAATGGGCCTCGTTGTTGCCGAAAAGCCGGATAGTCAGGACATTTGCTTCGTGCCCACGGGCAGCTATGCGGGCGTTGTACAGGCATTTCGCCCAGATGCGTTGGAGGAAGGGGAGGTCGTGTCCGAGGGTGGCCATGTGTTGGGTCGCCACCAGGGTATTGCCCGCTATACCATCGGCCAGGCCAAACGGCTGCCAGACAAAGCCGCGCATATGGTGGTTAAATCCATCGAGCCCGCTACCCGGCGCATTATCGTCGGCCCTCGTGGTGCTGAAAGCCGCATGATAAAGCTGCGCGATGTGAATTGGCTTATCAGCCCCGGCGAGCTCCGCGCGACCGTTAAACTGCGAGCCCGCGATAGCCTGCGCGCATCGAATATCTACCCGGATGGCCGCGACGCAACATTAGAGCTTGATGAGCCAGCAATTGCCGCGCCCGGCCAGGCTGCTGTGTTTTATGAAGGGTCGCGCATCCTCGGCGGAGGGTTTATCGTTTAACCCGCTACGGCCCGGAAGGCGGCGTATCTCTGGGAGTTTATTGCCTAATTAACCGCTTTAGCTACAATCTACAGTATAGTCTCTTGGTATAAATATACCAGAGGGTGGCGATAAGGCAGGGAAAGCAATATGTCTGGTTCAAGCTACGATACAATTATTGCCACGGGTGGCACGCTTTCTGTCACTTCGGCCTATAGCGTCGCCACAAACCTGACTTTTCAGAACGCGGGTTCTGCCAGTGGCGTCATTATTTTCTCCCGTACTGGTATTGGGGCAGGTACCGAGACCATAAACGGTGTTGTCACGCCAGTCGCAGATTTCGGTGGCGGTACCATCGCCAACATGCTTCCCAGCCGATACCACAACTATGGCATTCTGGGTGATCAGGTAAGCATCCAATCAGTCGACACGCTGTTCAACTCTCTGGATACTGCGGGAACGGCAGCCGCCGACAATGCGGATTTCCTCAATCATATCAGCTTCGCAGCTCAAAGCGGCGATTATCTTGTAATCGCGGATGGCAAGGTGGAGCTGAGTGTCGGCACGCCTTTCACCTTTAATGCAAACGAGCAAACAATCATCGATGAAATTGCTCTTGGCCTGTTTGGTACCGCTGCAAATCAAGGAACCCTTGAGATATCCTTCGCGGAACGCCCGAACCCTAACAGTAATAACCAATTTGTCGATGCCATTATCGTGGCGGATACCCCGATCAATCCATGCTTTGTAGAAGGCACCCTTATTCTTACTACACGGGGAGAGGTGCCTGTTGAAAGGCTTGTAGCGGGAGATTGCGTCATTACGCTCGACGGCGAAGAACAGGAAATTATTTGGATTGGTAAACGAACAATCGACCTTGCTGCGGCTTTAAGGCCGGATATTCTGCGGCCAATCACGATCGAGCCGGACGCCCTGGCTGTAGGCGTGCCCTCACGCTGCTTAAGGGTTTCCCCTGATCACGCTCTCTACATCGATGGCGTGCTGGTACCAGCCAAGGCTCTCATCAACTGGAACAGTATCCGGCAGAATGGCACCGAACTGTCTGTGGTATATTATCACATCGAATTATCCCGCCACAGCGCCTTATTCGCTAACGGTACGCCGGCTGAATCTTTTCTCGACACGGGCCATCGGGGCGTTTTTGATAATGCCGCGGATGCGGTGATTGCGCTGCCATCAACCATGCAGGCCAGACGCGCGGCTGAAAGTTTTGCGCCGCTTTGTACTGCGGGGAGCAAGCTTGAGGATATCCGCGCACGCATTGCCGCCAGGCAGCCGGGGCTCCATTTGGTTGGCGGGCGTAAATAAAGATTTCACACCGCAGGTTCCAGCGCCCCATTAACTAGACTCACGTGTCTGGAGCCAGCTTCATGGTGGCTAATGGCCACAACTGTGGTGTTTGGCAGCGTCGTGCGTAAGGTTGTCCATATCCGTTCAGCTAACGACTTATCGAGAGCAGAAGTTGCCTCATCAAGAAACAACCAATCCGGCTTGGCAAGCAACGCGCGCGCCAGGGCGAGCCGCTGCTGCTCCCCCCCAGACAACACTAAACTCCAGTTTGCGCTTTCTTCTAGCTGCGGCACCAAATGTTCAAGTCCCATAACGGTCAAGGCTCTCACAGCTTCCTCGTCGCTCAGGCTTTCAACAGCCATCGGATAAGCAAGATTGCGCTTCAAGGTTCCAAGCGGAAAATAAGGTTTTTGCGGCAAAAAAAGCAGGCTTCCAGCCGGCCGTTCAATTTCTCCATTGCCGAATGGCCAGACGCCAGCAATCGCGCGGAACAGGGTCGATTTTCCAGAGCCTGATGGCCCGGAAATTATAACAGGCTCGCCAGGCTTTAACTGCAACGCCGCATGGTCAAGCAGTTTGCGGCCGTCAGGCAGAGTTAAAGTCAGATCCTTTAAAGCCAGCTCATTTGCGCCGTCACTCACAATTGGCCCATGGGCGGCCATGGAACGGGCGTTCTCCATGGCTTCACGGAAGCCATAAAGTCGAGAAACGGTCGCTCTCAGAAGCACTAAATTTGGATAAGAGGTAACAAACCAGGAAAGTGCTCCCTGCACCTGCCCGAACACCAATTGAATTTGCTGCAATCCACCTAACCCGACTTGTTTGGCAAAATAGCGCGGAAGCGTGACAACAAGAGGAAAAATACTCGCAATTTGTGAAAAGCTGATCGTGAAAAAGTTCAGCACTTTGGTCCGGCGCATGATGGCCCAAAAATTGTCACGAACAAATTGAAAACTTGAGCGTAGTTGCGCGTCTTCCTCTGTTTCTCCATGCAGCAGGGCAATCCCTTCTGGATTTTCACGTACCCGTACCAGGCGAAAACGGAAGTTTGCCTCTAATTTCTGCTGGTTGAACGAAAGCGGAACGAGCCTGCGGCCAATGAGATGTGTAAGGCCGGTTCCAACCAAAGAGTAAAGCACTGCGACCCAAAGCATATAACCAGGAATTTTAAGGCCAAGGATCGTGATGGAACCTGATATGCTGTAAAGTACAAATACAAAACTAAATAGTGTCACAACGTTTGTAATGAAATCTGTTCCAAGGGACAGGGTATTGTTGGTAAAATCATTGAGGTCTTCCGAGATACGCTGATCTGGATTGTCCACCACAGCGCTAGGAGCCTGGCTGAGGCTGATATTGTAATAAGCACGATCATGCAGCCAATTCTCTACATAATGAATTGTCAGCCATTGCCGCCATTTGATTTGCAGCATCTGTGTGAGATAAGTCGCATACACGGCAATCACAACGTAAACTGTAACAAGTTCAGCAAAGCCTGCCATGGGGCCTTTGTTGGGTATCTGCACGATCGGCAGGTAGAGTAATGTAAGAACTGTTTTTACATCATATACCTGAATGGCATTGAAGAAATCAGCGCTCCAATAAGTCAGAACGACATTCAGCCCGACCTGGATTAGATTCAGAGCCACAACGGTGCCCAATAACCCCCAGGCAACGCGCTTTTGCTCTGATTTGAAATAAGGCTTGGCGAGGCTCCAACCCTCTGCAAAACCGATGAAAAAGTTCGTCATTACGTGGCGCACGGTTATTCCTCTGGGCTTGTTAAGCGCAGGCGTATCACGCCATGCAGTTGTTCTGGATCGATTGGTTTGCCTTTACGCAGAATTTCTATCTGCCCCGCACGGGCTAGGCGCTGCGCTGCCTGCTTCGTGGGTGCCAGGAACCGGCGCCAACTCTCATCAGGTGGGTTTCCGGCAAGCGCCTTGGCGACATCTGTGGGGCAAACAGATTTATGCTTCCCGCGGGCTGCGAGCATTTCTAGAATCGTTTGTTCGGCAGGATGAAGGCTCATAAGCTAAAACTTATGCCCTATACGTCAATTGCCTTCAAACCCCAGTTGGGTCCCGAGCCGTAAGGATTTGTAGCGTTTCTTATCTCGACTTAAACATCTGGGCGAGTTCTTCGCATGGAACGGCTTGGCCGAAAAATGCGCCCTGTCCTTCGTCAGCGTGCGTTTGGCGCAGCAGGTCGTACTGTACAGCCGTTTCCACTCCATCCGCAACAACAGAGCAGCCAAGGGCATGGCCTGCCTTGATGATCGCGTGAATAAGTGGGGTAGAAGGAGGGGTGCTGGTTAAGCTTTGAACGAGCGATCGGTCGAGGCGCAGGCTGGAAATTGGCAGGCTCTTTAGGGAGACCAGGGACGAATAGCCTGAGCCAAATTGACTTAACGCCAGGCGAACGCCGATTCCCTGGATGGCTTTCAAGGCAAAATTGGTGTCTTCATTTGCATCCAGCAGCATGGCCTCGGTTATAATCAATTCTAGCCGTTCTGGTGCGATATCCGAGCCGTTGAGTGCTTCCAGCAGATGTTTAACCATTTCCCTGCTTTGCAGATGCCGCAATGAAAGCGCCAAGGAGATAGAGAAATGCCCAGAAAATTGCGCAATTGCCTGGCAGGCGGCGCGCAGCATCCAACTCCCGATATCGATGATGACATCCGATTGCTCCGCCAAAGGTAAGAATTGCCCGGCAGGTATAAAGCCGCGCCGCGAGTGGATAATCCGCAGCATAGCTTCTGCCCCAGTGGCTAATCCGCTATGTAGCGACACGATGGGCTGAAAATGCAAAGCCAGCCTCCCGGCCGCCATTTCCTGCCGCAATTTTTGAACAATCCGGCGCCGCTCCGCGACCCGGTGTCTGGTGTTATACTGCCGTAATTCACGATCGGTTTGTACTGGCATCTCGGGAGAGGTGGCCCTCGGGATGTCAGTAGGTAGCTTTAAGTCTGACATTGCATGGTTTAATTGACATGCAAGGATTTTGAGGCCGAAAACTTAACATTCCCACAACATGGAACTGTATTTTGAATGATACGTGTGAACGAAGCTAATCGTCAGACAAAATATTAATCTGAATGGTCATATTTGCATTTGACCGATCGTGTCTAAAACCGTTCGCAACCCTTTAAAGGCGTTCTCCGTATTATAGTGGCGCGACACATAGGCTATCGCGGCGCGAGAAAGAGGGGGCGTTGCAACATGGCGTAGAATGGTTTCCGAGAACACAGGGGCGCCGTCAGCAACAATGAACGGCGCATCTGGATCGCTATTGAAGCCTTGCAGGCTCGCTGAGGTGGCAACTGTGAATAACCCATGCCGGGCATAATCGAGGAGTTTGATCTTCAACCCGGAGCCTGTTCGCAACGGGGAGATGGCGAGTGACGCCCGATGGAGCAGGGGGGCTAGATCGGCTACTCGTCCCAGTGCATTTACCCCGTGAGGCAGCTTGTGCAATGCAGGGCCGCAATCGCCTATCAGGTCAAGGGTCAGGCCATGCCGTATTAATTCTGGCCATATTTCGGCAAAAAACCATTGCAGCCATCCAGATTTGGCAATGTATCGCTGCCGACAAAAACAAGCCGACCCGCAAGTCGCTCCACATTGCCTGAGGCAGGGCAGGGCAGGCATGGGGGCGGTAAACACATTAGCCTGCGGGCACATTTCCTGTAGCAGATTAGCTTCTTCAGGTTGAATGGCCGCGATATGCGCGGCCTGGGCCAGAAGTTGCGTTTCCCGTTGCCTCGTTAACCCTTCTGGCAAAATTCGGTAGCCAACGGCCTTCAGCGCTTCAGCGCGGCGGTAAAAGACATCGTGAGTAACAATTATCCTTTTAAACTTGGCCTGCTTAGAGTCAGCCACAAGCGGCACACGAAAAATCGTATCAATCAGAAGCGCTTCGGGCGCCAGCTTCTCAAGAATGCTGGTAAACCAGGGCGTCTCTGATGGCTCAGGAAATTTGCCAAGTACGGCATCCGGTTGGCGCCGTAACCGACGAAAATGATTGGCTATGAAACCGGCAGGCGCCGAAATAGTTTGCGGCAAAATAATCTTCCAACCGCGAGAGGAGACGCTACGGTGTAAGCGCCTGCGCGCCCTACGTGCGGGCCACAGACAGACGCCAGATCATAGCGCACAAAAGGTGCGGTCAGCCGCGTCCCCGTGAGCATAATGGTTACGTCATATCCCTGGCTGCGTAGCCAGGAAATAATCGCATGGTTCATGGCCAAATGCCCGGCGGCATTTGGCCTCGGTAACTCGTCCGTAATAAAAACAATCACCTGACCAAGTAAAGGTCAGGCAGCGGTTTGTGTGACACCCTTTTCCGTCAACAAGCTCTGCAACTCGCCGCTTTGGTACATCTCGGTCACAATATCGCAACCGCCGACAAACTCACCCTTGATATAGAGCTGCGGTATGGTTGGCCAATTTGAAAATTGCTTGATACCATCCCGAATTTCTGGGCTTTCCAGCACGTTCACGGAGGAAAAAGGCACGTTGGCATGTTTCAGAATTTGCACCACGCGGGCGGAAAAACCGCATTGCGGGAACATCGGCGTGCCCTTCATGAACAGCATCACGGGCGCACCATCGATATGCTTTTGAATTTCGGCGAAAACTGGATTTTCCATAGGGTTAACAGTCCTTATTCTGGCGCAGAGGTTTGCAGCGCCAAGGCGTGAAGTTCGCCGCCCATGCGGCCTTGAAGTGCGGCATAAACCATTTGGTGTTGGCGCACCCGGGGCACGCCCCGGAATGCTTCAGACACCACAGTCGCCGCATAATGGTCATTATCTCCCGCCAAATCCTCGATATTGATCTTGGCGTCAGGGAAGGCGGCTTTGATCAGAGCCTCGATCTCGCCCGCTGGCATGGCCATGTTCTGTAATCCTTCTCAGGCGAACCAGCGGGGGAAAAACCCCTCGTGGGCATCGCTTAATTGAGGCAGAGATATGGCAAGGCCGTCAGGCAGTGTCAATTTTTTCTCAAGGCACGAACGGCCGATATGCTGCGCGGGAATACCGGCAGCGGCAGCGGCAGCCAATAAATCCTCTTCATCCTTCAGGGCCAGAACATAACGGGCCTGGTCCTCGCCAAACCAATATTCGGCGGCACCGGCGCCCGTCAGTTCCACCCCGCAATCTCCCGCCAGAGCCATTTCGGCCACGGCCACGAGCAATCCGCCATCGGATACATCGTGGCAGGCCGCCACAGCGCCGGCAAGAATCTTCCCTCGCACGAAATCGCCATTGCGGCGTTCGGTCGCCAGATCAACCGGCGGCGGTGCGCCATCCTCACGGCCCAGAAGTTCACGCAGGTAAAGCGAGCGCCCCAGTTCGCCCTTGGTCTCGCCGATCACCACCAGCGAGAGGCCCGGTTTCAACCCATAACCCACCGCCTTGGCGGCATCCTCTAGCACACCCACGGCGCCAATGGCTGGGGTGGGCAGAATCGGCTTGCCCTCGGTCTCGTTGTAAAGCGAAACATTGCCGGAGACGACCGGGAAATCCAGCGCCTTGCAGGCCGCCGCCATGCCTTTGATGGCGCTGGCGAACTGGCCCATGATCTCGGGCTTTTCCGGGTTGCCGAAATTCATGTTGTCAGTCACGGCCAGCGGTAGAGCGCCGGTGGCGGTGATGTTGCGCCACGCCTCGGCCACGGCTTGGGCACCGCCTACCTCAGCATCTGCCACGCAATAGCGCGGGGTTACGTCCGTGGTAATGGCCAGGGCGCGGTTGGAACCCTCCAGCCGTACAATGGCGGCATCCGCCTGGGCGGGGCGCTTCACGGTTTGCCCGCCAACCGTGGAGTCGTACTGGTCGAAAATCCAGCGGCGGGAGCACAGGTCCGGCGAGCCGATCAGCTTTATCAGCGCCTGGTCCAGCGGCGCATGGCTGGAAATTGGCTCCAGCTTTGCGGGCTTTGGTGTCTCCGCGATCGGGCGGCGGTAGAGCGGTGCGGCATCCGAGAGCGGCGCCAGCGGAATATCCGCCTCCACCTGGCCCTTATGCTTCACCACAATCCGCCCGGTATCGGTGATATGGCCGATGATGGCGTAATCCAGGTCCCATTTCTCGATGATCGCCCGCGCCATCTCGGCGCGTTCGGGTTTGAGCACCAACAACATGCGCTCCTGGCTCTCGGAGAGCATCATTTCATAGGCGCTCATGCCGGTCTCGCGCTGCGGTACGTCGTCCAAAATAAGCTCGATGCCAACCCCGCCCTTGCCCGCCATCTCCACGGAGGAGGAGGTGAGCCCCGCCGCGCCCATGTCCTGGATGGCAACGATCGCATCCGTCTGCATCAGCTCCAGGCAGGCTTCGATGAGCAGCTTCTCGGTGAACGGGTCGCCCACCTGCACGGTCGGGCGCTTATCCTCGGAGGCCGCGTCGAACTCGGTGGAGGCCATGGTGGCACCATGAATACCGTCACGGCCCGTTTTGGAGCCGACATACACCACCGGATTGCCCACACCCGCTGCGGCGGAGAGGAAAATTTTGTCCTGATGCGCAATACCCACGGTCATCGCATTCACCAGCGGGTTACCGTTATAGGCCGGGTGGAAATTCACCTCGCCGCCCACGGTTGGCACGCCCACGCAATTACCATAACCGCCAATGCCACGCACCACGCCATCCACCACCCGCTTGGTCACCGGCAGAGAGGGGTCACCAAAGCGCAGCGCATTCAGGTTCGCGATGGGCCGCGCCCCCATGGTGAACACGTCGCGTAAGATTCCACCCACACCCGTCGCCGCACCCTGGTAAGGCTCGATGAAGCTGGGGTGGTTATGCGACTCCATTTTGAAGATGGCCGCCAGCCCATCGCCGATATCGATCACGCCGGCATTCTCGCCAGGGCCATGGATCACCCACGGTGCCTTGGTCGGCAGCTCCTTCAGCCAGACTCGGCTGGATTTATAGGAGCAATGCTCCGACCACATGACGGAGAAAATGCCGAGCTCGGTAAAGCTCGGCGTGCGTCCCATGATCTCCAGCACTTTGCCCCATTCCTCGGCATTAAGCCCGAAGGATTTGGCGAGGGATTCATTCACATCGGTCATGCTGCCGCCAAGGAGTCGAAGAGG
>JAGWZS010000191.1 GCA_018971905.1 Rhodospirillales bacterium
CGCCATTGGGGGAGGGCTTATTCCTGTTCCAGGTGGGGTATTGATTAAGCAGGCTGGTGCTGTTGTCGGTGCGGTGGGAGTTTCGGGGGACACGTCTGATAATGACGAGGCCGCCGCGGTTGCGGGCATAACCGATGCCGGCCTGGATGCCGATGGCGGCTGAAGGATTATCCGGGTGGCGTAAAGGCATCGAACGCAATCATCGTGTAGGTGTCTTTTACGCCGGGGACCTTATGAAGATGTTTATTTATGAATACGCCAGGGTCTTGCTCGCCATCGAGGTTGATGATGGCGAGCAAGTCATACGCCCCTGAGATTGAGTAGATGTGGCAGGGTATGACATTGTCCATGATATAAGCGGCAACATCGTAGGCGCACCCAAGCTCGCATTTGATTTGGACAATGAGTGTTCGCATTTTAACTTCCTGTACTCTGCTTGCAAATACGTTGAAAACCGTGGGGCATTCTTCCACACATAAGGCAAAGCGCTTTGGGATTACATTATTTACCGGGCCGAAGGCGTAAAAAACTTTTAAATTCAGCGGCTGGTGGTTATAGTTTGAGATATGGCGGTTGATCTGGGAACAGGGCGTTTAATATCTCCTGCGATTCGGGCGCAGCTTCGGCGCCGCGCGGGTGAGATGAGCGCGATTGTGATTGCTCTTGTTTCTCTGTCCCTTGCGTTGGCGCTCTTTTCATATCGTGCGACTGATCCGTCCTTCGATACCGTCAGCGCAACGCCGGTTCATAACATAGCCGGTGTTTTGGGCGCGAACATTGCCGATTTGTTTTTGCAGAGCTTCGGGGTGGCCGGGTTCATTCCCGTTATCGTGCTTTTGGCCTGGAGCTACCGGCTGGGGATTCGCGGCGATATAGGCCATTTAAAACTAAGAACCTTTCTGGCTGGGGTGTCGATGCCATTGACGGCTGTTGCGCTTGCAATGGCTTTCAGGGTGATTCCAGGCGATTCGCTGGCCTGGCCTGTGCCCGCCGGGGCCGGAGGGGCGGCAGGGGAAATTCTGTCGCGGATGGTCAGCGATGCGGGTAACTCTGTGCTGGGGAAGCTTGGCAGCGGCCTCTTTTTTATGGCCACCCTGCTTTTGGCTGCCGGGAGCTTTGCGTTTGCCCTGGGTTTCACGCCCAGTGAGTGGCGATCTGGCGGGCGCAGGGCGGTTTTTGCCGCGACGGTATCCATACGGCACGGCAGGCGAAGCGCGGCTGTCATGTCGTCATGGCTTTCACCCTTGCTGCAATCCGCTTCGGCTTCTGGCGCAATGCCGGAGGCGTCATCCGCCGCGTGGGACGTGCAGGCCGCAGGGCTGGTTGAAAAAGACCGGGAGGCAACGGGGCAAAACAGGGATATGCTGCTTCGGGCAAAGCCACCCGCGAAGGCGACGGCGGCGCGACAGGTGCCGGTTCAACAGCAAAGACTGCCGCTGCTTGAAATGGGCTGGGAGTTGCCCGCGCTTGATTTGCTCAGGGTTGCGCCGCCGAGAACAAGCTCTGGCCCTACGGCAGAGGGACTTAAAAACAATGCCCGCTTATTAGAGACAGTTCTTCAGGATTATGGTGTTCAGGGCAAGATTGTTGAGATCCGCCCCGGTCCGGTGGTGACGCTTTATGAATTTGAACCCGCGCCAGGCATTCGTTCCGCGCGCGTGATCGGCCTGGCGGAGGATATCGCACGGTCGCTTTCGGTGCTTGCGGTGCGTATCGCCGTGGTGGCTGGCCGCAATGTTATCGGCATAGAGGTGCCAAACAATAAGCGCGAAACAGTCTATTTGTCTGAATTGCTGGGCGCCGCGGATTGGGGCAGCTCGAATGGCGCGCTGTCTCTGGCATTGGGCAAGGATATCTCCGGCGCGCCGGTGGTCGCGGATCTTTCCCGAATGCCGCATCTGTTGATTGCGGGTACAACCGGATCGGGTAAGTCGGTTGGCGTGAACGCGATGATTATGAGCTTGCTGTTCAAGCTTTCGCCTGAGCAGTGCCGGCTGATTATGATTGATCCCAAAATTCTGGAACTGTCGGTTTATGATGGTATTCCGCATCTCTTGACGCCGGTGGTGACAGAGCCAGCAAAGGCTGTTGCGGCTTTGAAATGGGTTGTGCGGGAGATGGACCGCAGGTATCGTTCCATGAGCCAGCTCTCGGTGCGGAATATCGGTGGTTATAATGACCGGGTGAATGAGGCGCGTGCACGCGGAGAAGTTGTGACGCGCCGTGTTCAAACGGGGTTCGACTCAGAAACAGGCAAGCCGGTTTTTGAAGAGCAGCCTCTGGCCCTTGAGCCATTGCCATTCATCGTCGTGTTTATAGACGAGATGGCCGATTTGATGCTGGTCGCGGGGAAGGATATTGAAATTTGCGTGCAACGGCTTGCGCAAAAGGCGCGTGCGGCCGGGATTCATGTGATTATGGCAACGCAGCGCCCTTCGGTTGATGTGATTACCGGAACAATTAAAGCCAATTTTCCGACACGTATTTCGTTTCAGGTGATCTCAAAGTTTGATAGCCGGACCATTTTGGGAGAGCAGGGGGCAGAACAATTATTGGGCCAGGGTGACCTGCTTTATATGGCGGGAGGGGGAAGAATTACCCGCGTGCACGGCCCATTTGTTTCGGACCAAGAGGTTGAGGCTGTTGTTGAATATCTGCGTGAGCAAGGAGCGCCAAATTATTTGGATGAGGTGACGGAGGCCAGCGAAGAAGATGAAGCTGCGGCTGGCGGCGGGGCGGCCATTTCCGGAAGCGCTCCGGGGGAAAATGAACTCTATGACCAGGCGGTGGCGATTGTGGCACGCGACCGCAAGGCGAGCACATCATACCTGCAAAGATGTCTGACGATTGGGTATAACCGTGCGGCGAAGCTGATTGAGCAAATGGAAAGGGAAGGGGTTATATCTGCCGCTAACCATGTGGGCCGGAGAGAGGTTTTGGTAAGGGCGGAACGGGAGGATGATTAAGGGTAAGGCAGGAAATTTGGTCTAAAAATCCAGATCAAGTTCGATGATTTCTTGGGGTTCTGCTTGTGCGTCCGCAATCCACTGCTTCATTGGAAGCCAGGATAAAATCGTGTCACAATAATCCTGGCATAATGGGCTGACGTGAACATCATAAGATAGAAAACGGGTAACCACAGGGGCATACATGCAGTCTGCTATGGTTGGGAGCCGACCAAATAAAAACGGCCCTTTCCATGTTGTCAGGCATTCCTGCCAGATGGAAACGATCCGATCGATGTCTGCCTGTGCTGATGACCAAACTGTGAAACCAGGCTTGCGAAAGCGCAGATTCATGGGCAGCGATGAACGCAAGGCCGCAAAGCCAGAGTGCATCTCGCCAGAGATGGATCTGCACCGTGCCCTGGCGTGAACTTCTCCTGGCAACATATTGGCCTCGGGGAAGGTCTCGTTAAGATATTCCGCAATGGCCAGAGTGTCCCAAACACTTACGTCGCCGTGCATTAGGCAGGGGACCAGAATTGAGGAGGTGCGCATGAGCAACTCTTCTTTAGCCCGAGGGTCTTCGAGCGAAACGCGCTTTTCTTTAAAAGAAATTCCAGAAAGCTGAGCAAGCAGGAAGCCGCGCAGCGACCAGGACGAATAGTTTTTGCTGCTGATCAGCAAGGTCGCCTCTGTCATGCTTGACTTTCCCTTTTTTTGAAAAATGATGCTATAACTATCAAGAAATTAAGGAGCCTTCAATGGCGCGATGTTACAGCCGCGAACGTGGATTTGGCGATTGATATAGGCCGTTTAAAATTAAGGTTTTGCATGTTCTATCCAGTCTATCAGGCCCAGGCTGATTTGATCGATCCGGTAAGGGCGGCAGCCCGGACCGCG
>JAGWZS010000192.1 GCA_018971905.1 Rhodospirillales bacterium
TCCGTGGGTGAGGCGATGGCGATTGGCCGCAATTTCCAGGAAGCTTTGCAGAAGGGCCTGCGCAGCCTGGAAACCGGGCTTTCCGGCCTGGATGAAATGCCCGCCCCTGGCGATGGCGGGGTGGACGCGTTCCGCGCCGCCCTTTCCACCCCCCGGCCGGACCGGCTGCTGGTGGCCGCGCAAGCGCTGCGCGCGGGCCTCTCGGTGGAAGAGGTGCATTCCGCCTGCAAGTTTGACCCGTGGTTCCTGGAGCAGATGCAGGGCATTATTGCCGCCGAAAATGAGGTGAAGGCGCATGGCCTGCCGAAGGATGCCTTTGGCTTCCGCCGGCTGAAATCCATGGGCTTTGCCGATAAGCGCCTGGCCCAGCTCTCCGGCCAAAAGGAAAATGCTGTTACCGCCGCACGTCTGAAGCTGGACGTGACACCGGTTTACAAGCGCATCGACACCTGTGCGGGTGAGTTCGCCTCCGCCACATCTTATATGTATTCCACCTATGAGGGCTCCTACGGCGTACCGCTGGATGAGGCCGATGTGTCGGGCAAAAAGAAAATCGTTATCCTCGGCGGCGGGCCGAACCGCATCGGCCAGGGCATCGAGTTTGATTATTGCTGTGTGCACGCCGCCTATGCGCTGCGCGAGGCTGGCTATGAAACCATCATGGTCAACTGCAACCCCGAAACCGTTTCCACCGATTACGACACCTCCGACCGGCTGTATTTCGAGCCGCTGTTCGATGAGGACGTGCTCTCGCTGCTGCGCAAGGAGCAGGAGAAGGGCCAGCTTCTGGGCTGCATCGTGCAATATGGCGGGCAGACGCCGCTGAAACTCTCCCAGGCGCTGGAAGCGGCGGCTATTCCCATTCTCGGCACCTCGGCGGACGCGATCGACCTGGCGGAAGACCGTGAACGCTTCCAGGAACTGCTGAAGAAGCTCGGCCTGCGCCAGCCGGATAACGGCATCGCCCGCTCCACGGAACAGGCGGAAGCCATCGCCGAGCGCATCGGCTACCCCGTTATCATCCGCCCCTCTTACGTGCTGGGCGGACGGGCCATGGAGATTGTGTACGACCGCACGGGGCTGGAGCGCTATATGCGCGAGGCGGTGCGCGTTTCCGGGGACAACCCGGTGCTGATCGACCGTTACCTCAACGAAGCCAGCGAAGTGGACGTGGACTGCATTTGCGACGGCACGGATGTGTATGTCGCGGGCGTCATGGAACATATCGAGGAAGCCGGCATCCATTCCGGGGATTCTGCTTGCTCCCTGCCGCCCTATTCGCTCTCCCCCGCCATTGTGGCGGAGCTGCGGGCCGAAACCGTGGCCATGGCCAGGGCGCTGGGCGTGGTGGGGCTGATGAACGTGCAATACGCCATCCAGAACGATATGATTTACGTGCTGGAGGTAAACCCCCGGGCGTCCCGCACCGTGCCCTTCGTGGCCAAGGCAACCGGCGTGCCGGTGGCCAAAATCGGCGCGCTGGTGATGGCAGGGGCAAAGCTCGCCAGCTTCAATCTGGACGATTCCGTGCAGCCCCGCCATGTGGCGGTGAAGGAGGCGGTGTTCCCGTTCGCGCGCTTCCCCAACGTGGACACGCTGCTGGGGCCGGAAATGAAATCCACCGGCGAGGTGATGGGGCTGGACAATAATTTCGCCCGTGCCTTCGCCAAGGCGCAGCTTGGCGCCGGGGTAAAGCTGCCGTTGGCCGGCACTGCCTTTGTTTCCGTGAAGGATGCCGACAAGCCCGCTATCCTGCCGGTGGCGCGGCGGCTGACGGAGCTTGGCTTCACCCTGCTGGCCACCGGCGGCACCGCGAAGGTGCTGGCCGAGGCCGGAATTCCGGTGAAACGGGTGAACAAGGTGCTGGAAGGCCGCCCGCATTGCGTGGACGCCATCCGCTCCAACGACGTGCAGCTGATCATCAACACCGCCTCGGGCGCGCAATCGGTGGCGGACAGCTTCGATATCCGCCGCTCAGCCCTTACCCACGGCGTGCCCAACTTCACCACCATAGCGGGCGCCCGGGCGGCGGCGCACGCCATTGCGGCGTTGATGGCGGGCACTCTTGATGTTGCGCCGCTCCAGTCGTATTTTCACCAATCGTTCTAATTCCCCGCCGGCGTTCACGCGCTGGCGGCGGGTTTTCGCGTTACCTCTAACCCATCGGGGGCCCTGGCGCCCTTGAGGAGATGCAGTGCAGAAATTTCCCATGACCGCGGCCGGGCTCGCGGCGCTTGAAGACGAATTGCGGATGCTCAAGGCTGTTGAGCGTCCGGCGATTATCCGCGCCATTGCCGAGGCGCGCGCCCATGGCGACCTCTCGGAAAACGCCGAGTACCACGCCGCGCGCGAACGCCAGTCCTTTATCGAGGGCCGGATCGCCGAGCTGGAGGAGATCGTCTCGGCGGTGGAAGTGATAGACCCGACCGCCCTTTCCGGCGAAACGGTGAAATTCGGCGCCACCGTGCTGGTGGTGGATGAGGACACCGACCAGGAAGCCACCTATCAGATCGTCGGGCTGTATGAGGCCGATATCAAACAGAGCAAGCTTTCTGTCACCTCGCCGCTGGCCAAGGCGCTCATTTCCAAGCGCGTGGGGGATACCGTTTCCGTGCCTGCACCTGGCGGCGACCGCTCCTACGAAATCCTGAAAATCAGTTTCGTTTGAAATGGTTACATATGAAGATGTCCTGGCCGCGTCCCAGCGGATTCAGGGCGCGGTGCTGCGCACCCCGTTCCTGAAATCAGACGCGCTCTCGCGCCTCACCGGGGCTGAACTGTATGTGAAGCTGGACCATTTGCAGGCCACCGGCGCCTTTAAAGAGCGCGGGGCGGCCAACCGCATCGCGCTGCTCTCCGAGGATGAGCGCCGGCGCGGCGTGGTGGCGATGTCCGCCGGCAACCACGCCCAGGCGGTGGCGCGCCATGCCCAGCTTGCGGGGATTACGGCCACCATCGTGATGCCCCGCCACACCCCGGCGACAAAAATAACGCGCACGGCAAGCTGGGGGGCCAATGTGGTGCTGCACGGCGAGACACTGGCCGAAGCCGCCGCCGAAGCCCGCAGGCTGGAAACAGAGGAGGGGTTGTTTTTCATCCACCCCTATGACGACCCCGCCGTGATGGCGGGCCAGGGCACCATGGCGCTGGAAATGTTTGAGGATGTGCCGGATCTGGACGCGCTGGTGGTGGCAACCGGCGGCGGCGGGCTGGTGGCGGGCTCCGCCACGGTGGCGCGGCATTTGCGGCCTGACTGCAAGGTGTATGGCGTGGAGGTGGAGCATTACGCCGCCTTCGCCCAGGCGCTGGCGGGCCAGGAGATCAAGGTTGGCGGCCCCACCATCGCCGAGGGGATCGCGGTGCGGGATATCGGCCAGAATCCGCTTGCCGTGCTGAAGGCGCTGGAAGTGCCGGTGCTGGTGGTTTCCGAGCACGCGGTGGAAAGTGCAATTGCCGCCTATGTGGAAAACGCCAAACAGGTGACCGAGGGGGCAGGTGCCGCCAGCCTTGCCGCGGTGTTGAGTTTTCCCGAGCATTTCCGCGGCAAGAAGGTGGGTATTTCCATCTGCGGGGCAAATATCGACCCGCGGATTCTGGCCAACACCCTTATGCGCTGCCTGCTGCGCGATGGCCGCCTGCTGCGCCTGGTGCTGGAAATGCCGGACCGGCCGGGAATGCTGGCGGAAGTTTCCCGGCGGATTGGCGAACTTGGCGGCAATATTCTGGAAGTTTCGCACCACCGGCTGTTCTCCAGCCCTTCGGTGCAGGATGCCCAGCTTGAGGTGATGATCGAGGCGCGCGACGCCGGGCATGGCGAGGCGATCGAAGCCTCGCTGGCTGAAGT
>JAGWZS010000193.1 GCA_018971905.1 Rhodospirillales bacterium
ATTCGCGGCGCCATCTGGGATGTGGCTGTGGATATCCGTCAGGGCTCGCCCACCTACGGCAAATGGGCGGCAGCCGAAATCTCCGCGGAGAACTGGGCGCAGATCTGGGTGCCGGGCGGCTTCCTGCATGGCTTCATCACACTCACCGAGAATACCGAGGTGATCTACAAGGTCACCGGCGATTACGACAAAGCCTCTGAGCGCGCGGTGATCTGGAACGACCCCGCCTTGGGCATAGACTGGCCGGTACCGCCTGAAGGCGTGATACTGTCTGACAAGGACAAGATCGCCCCCGCCTTCAACCCGACCGATCACTGGTTCACCTACGCATGATCCTGGTCACCGGCGCCTCCGGGCAATTGGGGCATGCATTGGCAAAGCGCCTTGCCGCGCGGGGCGCTACCTTCACCGCCGTGCAACGGCCGGATTTCGATTTCGAGAAAGCTGAGACGGTTGCATCCTGTTTTGAAAATGCCAAGCCGAGCCTGGTGATCAACGCCGCGGCCTACACAGCGGTGGACAAGGCCGAGACCGACCAGGAAGCCGCGAAAGCCGGCAACCACACCGGCCCTCTCGCGCTGGCTAAATTGTGCGAGGCGGCGGATATTCCGTTCATCCATGTCTCGACTGATTATGTTTTCGATGGCGACAAGGGCGCGCCTTATCTGGAGAGTGACCCCACCAGCCCCACAGGCGTTTATGGTGCCACCAAGCGCGACGGAGAGGAGGCGATTCTCGCCACCAACGCCAAGGCCATCATCCTGCGCACCGCCTGGGTCTATTCCGCCCATGGCAAGAATTTCGCACGCACCATGATCAACGCCGGGCGCAAGATGCCCATCTTACGCGTGGTGGCAGACCAGCGCGGCACACCGACCGCAGCGGGAGATCTCGCGGATGCCATCCTCGCCATCGCGGACAAAATTTCCGCCACAGGCTGGCGGCCGGAATACCGGGGCATTTTTCACGCCACCGGCGGCGGCGAAACCACCTGGCACGGCTTTGCCACCGCCATATTTGAAGATGCGGCGAAACAGGGCTACCAGCCGCCGGAGGTGCAGCCCATCGCCACCGCGGATTGGCCAACCCCCACCCGCCGCCCGCCCGATTCGCGGCTGGATGGCGGCAAGCTTACCAAGGTGTTTGGCGTAACCATGCCGGCGTGGCGGCAGAGCTTACACGATGTTGTGAAGGACCTGCTGAAGCCAGAAAACACGGCCTAGTAGATTAAAATCATGAATATTGCGCAAGGTACACGTCAAGGTTTAGTTAATGCGTTGCAACATGACGGCGCGCCTATGTATAGTGTGTACTGAGCGTATGGATGTTCAATCCGTCGTCACATATCGAAGCTGGCTTGGTGCTTGGGCATCGGGCCTTGGCGTTGAAGGGGAAGTGTAGGCCTGATGAGCCCTGCTTCATGCGCTGACACCGCGGTTACAGGTGTTGCCATCCTGCTTTCCACCTTCAACGGGGAAAAGTTTCTGCCCGCCCAATTGAACAGCCTCCTGGCGTAAACGCACGAACGCTGGGTGTTGCATTGGCGCGACGATGGCTCCACGGACAATACACGCGAGATCATGCATGAGTTCACCGCCCGCGTGGGAACGGAACGTTGCGTGGAATCCACCTCCTCCGGGCCGCATCTGGGCGCTGCCGCCAGCTTCCTTACCCTGCTGCGCGAGAATATCGGCGCCATGGCCGTGGCTTTCGCCGACCAGGACGACGTCTGGCTGCCAGAAAAGCTGCATTGCGCCGTGGAAATGCTGGCCAGCGCGGGCGAAACCCCTGCCCTTTATTGCGCCCGGCAATATCTGGTGGACGAAGCCTTGCGCGGCGCGCGGCTTTCTGTTCATTATCAAGGTATTGCCGGGTTTCCCGCATGCCTCACCCAGAATATCGCCAACGGCAACACGCTGGTGATGAACGCCGCCGCCGCCGCCCTGGTGGCCACGGCGAATGAGCCAGAAGACACAGTGCATGACTGGTGGAGCTACATCATCGTCTCCGCCTGTGGCGGGCGCATCCTGTTTGATGACCGGCCCCAGGTGCTCTACAGGCTGCACAAGGGTAATCTGATCGGCCGGGCCCAGCCGCTTTACGCCCGCGCCTGGGCGGCCATCCGGCGCGGCCCGGCGGTTTACATGACCATGATGCAACGCCATGCCGCTGCTTTAATCTCTCAGGCGCAAAAACTAACCCCCGAAGCCAGGCAGGATCTGACTTTGGTTCAGCAGGGGCTTCACGGCACTCTTGCAAACCGCGTCCAGGCACTGCGCTGCCAGCGGTTCCGCCGCCGCACAGCACTTGAGAACCTGCTTTTCCGCTTCTGGTTCCTCACCAATCGGCGTTTTCTGCTTGCCGCGGCCGCAAGCCGCAAGCCGGCCTTGCCAGCCTTGCCCCACCCTGCCCCCAGCTATCAGGATACCGAGGGTTAGAGCCCGCGGCCTTGCATCAGGCTCCGCGAATGTCCTGCCAATCCTCGGTAAAGGGCTTCTTGCGGAAGGTCGCCCAGATAAAATTCATCGTATAGCGTATGCCGATGGTGAACACGCCCTCGCCCACCAGCCGTCGGCCGGAGGATTGCGCCGGCAGACGGAAGGTGAACTTCACCGTTCCCACCTTAGAGAGGCGGTTGGCCATGTCCGTATCCTCGCCATAGAAGGAAAAGCGCAGATCCGGGTTGCCCAGCTTTAGCATGGCCGAGCGTTTCACGACGAAATTCCCACCCTGGAGCATCGCGCCCACATTCAGAACATACTGGTTGAACACGTAAACCAGCCAGGCCAGCCGGTAATAACAGGCAACAACGGCGTTCACCCTCCTGGGCACGCCGTAGTAGATATATGGCCCGGAAAGCCCCACCAGCGTCTCTGAACGGCCAAACTGGCTCAGCACCTCCGCCAGCCAGCCCGGTGGAATAATTGTGTCGGCGTCGATATTGGCGATCAGCTCGCCGGTGGAATTTTCGAATCCGGTCCAGCGGGCCTGCACCAGCCCTTTGCGGGGCTCGTCCACCACCTGCACGCCCTCCACCGCCAGGGCTACGGCGCGCGTATCATCCGTGCTGGCATTGTTAACCACGATAATCTCCGCACCCTGCCCCAGCTTCAACCCCGTCCGCCTGATCTCATCGCGGATGGCGGTAAGGGAACGGGGAAGCAAAATCTGCTCGTTATAAGCCGGTACGACGAAACTGATCTTCATTGCGCATAAGCTCCTGAGACTCGGCGGTAGGAACCCCCTCAACCGGCTATGAACAAGGCATGAATGTGAAAAGCGAATGATCGTTTGATGAAACATGGCCAGTCTGCCGGATTTACGTCGTAATTCGCCAGCACCGGTTGACATATCCGGGCCGGGGCGGCATACCGCGCCTCCAATTGTTCCACTCTAGCCGAGACCTCCGATGAAGATCCGTAACTCACTGAAATCCGCGAAGCTTCGCGACAAGAACTGCCGCGTTGTCCGCCGCCACGGCCGGGTCTACGTGATCAACAAGAAAAACCCGCGCATGAAGGCGCGCCAGGGTTAACCCGGCCTTCATTACAGGCGGCAAGCAGCCCGGCATTTTGCCGGGTTTTTTGTGTCTCCAACTCCCTCTGAACGCCTGCCAGAGGCTATCCGGCCCCTGGCGAGCATTGTGCGGTCTTCAGCCAATCAGTAGGGCCAGCGGGCGTGGCCAGAACATGCCAGCGCGTGCGCGATAGGCTTGGTAGGCGCCGGCCAGGTCGGAATTGGCGAATTTCCGTTCCTCCCGGGCGGCGGCTTCGATATAGAGCGCGGTCATCACCAGAGGCGCGGCCCAGCCCAGAGCACCCGGCACGGCCACGGC
>JAGWZS010000194.1 GCA_018971905.1 Rhodospirillales bacterium
GACATCCGCCCCTCCGGCGGCGACAAGCAGCGCCTCACCTTCCGCATCCCCTCGCGCGGCCTCATCGGCTATCACGGTGAGTTCCTGACCGACACGCGCGGCACCGGCGTGATGAACCGCCTGTTCGCTGGTTACGGCCCCTGGAAAGGCAAGATCGAAGGCCGCCGCAATGGCGCGCTGATCTCGTCGGAGGATGGCGAGGCCGTGCAGTATTCCCTGTTCTCCCTGCAGGACCGTGGCGTGCTGTTCGTGAACCCGGGCGAAAAAGTCTACGTGGGCATGATCCTGGGTGAGCATAGCCGCGAGAACGACCTGGACGTGAACCCGGTGCGCGAGAAGAAGCTCACCAACATCCGCGCTGCTGGCAAGGATGAGGCGCTGCTGCTGGTGCCACCCCGCCGCATGAGCCTGGAGCAGGCGATTGCTTACATCGAGGATGACGAACTGGTAGAGGTCACGCCCTCCGCGGTGCGCATCCGCAAGCGTTACCTCAACCCGCACGACCGCAAGAAGGCCGAGCGCCGGGCCGATGACGCGGCTTAAGCATTAAACCTGCATTCGCTCAGAAAAGGCGCTTCGGCGCCTTTTTTTGCGGCCGCGCGGCGGAAACCCCCGCAAAAACCATATGCGGACGAATTAATGATTGACACATACGATGAGCCTTACATTAGGTAACACAAACAAAAATCCATTTGATTCAAGGATCTTTCAAAGCTCATGTCCAGCGAGAATAACACAGGGGAAGAAGCCGGAAACCAGGCGCTGACCCTGCTTATCCGCATGGACCAGCTGGCTGCTCTGCGCCGCAATATTCTGGCCGCCATTCCGGTTAATCTCGTCATCGCCGCCATTGCGTTGTTCGTGTCGATCCATTCCGGGCATGGACGCGAAGGCGTGGCCTGGTTCGCGGCTGTCAGTGTTGCCAATGCCATCCGCATTGGCCAGGCATGGCCCGCCGTCGGCCAAAAAGCCAGCCATGCCCGGCAGCCCGGCCTGCATGAAACACGGCTGGCCTTAAACCGGCTTTGCGTTACCGCGCTGCTCTCTGGCCTGGTCTGGGCCTGGGTACCGGTTTTGTGCAACGGCTGCACGAGCCCGCAAACCCTGTTCTATCTCACCATCATCTGCGGCATCACGGCGGGCGCCATCACGCATGGCACGCCCTTCGCGCTCATGCCAAGCTGCTTCATTCTACCGCCGCTGCTCTCTGTGTTTGGCTGCCTTGTTTATGCTGGCGGGTTCGACCGGAACTGGCTGGCATTGACGGTGCTAATCTACGCCGCGGCGCTGATCCGCTTTGCCTGGCAGAGTGAACGCGCTTTTTGCAAGACAAGCCATTTGAAAAATCAGGCTGTGGCGCTTGCTGGCTCACTGGAGGAAGCCCGCGCGCAGGCGGTTCAAAACGCCCAGGAGATGAGCCATCGCGCCATGCATGACGATCTGACCGGGCTGTTGAACCGTTCTGGCTTCATTCGTGAAATCGCCAGCCGGATCAACGGCGGAACAGCACCTTTTTGCCTGATGCTGCTCGACCTCGACGGCTTTAGCTCCGTCAACGACACTTTCGGCCACCATTCCGGAGACCGTGTGCTTATCGAAATCGCGCGGCGGCTTTCAGAAACATTGCACGGCGCCTTTACCACCGCCCGGCTGGGTGGAGACGAGTTCGCGATTTTTTGTGATTCACAGGCAACAGATACGTCCCCAATCAAGCTTGCCACGCGCCTCATCACCGCTGTCGCGATGCCGCTTGCCTCTTTCGATGCCGGCCGCTTGAGCGCCTGCATTGGCCTCTACACCGGAACCGAGCGTGATGTGACGGAGCTTTTAACCCGCGCCAATGAGGCATTGCTCGCCGCCAAGGCCGCTGGCCGGGGCCAATTCCATATATTCAACGAACAACTACGCGCCCGGCTGGAAATGCGCCGCGACATAGAACGCAACCTGCGCCGCGCGCTGGAGGATGGGGAGCCAGAAATCTGGTATCAGCCGGTGTTCGGCTATGACGGCCAAAAGCTGGTGAGCCTGGAAGCGCTGCTACGGTGGGACCACCCCGAACATGGGCTGGTGCCGCCGCAGGAGATCATCTCGGCCGCTGCACTCTCCGGGCTTGCTGAGCCGCTCTTGCGGTATATTCTGTCGAATATTTGCCTGATGATCCAGGAATTGCGCGCGAGCGGGCATACCCAGGTGCGCGTGGCGATCAATATTTCTCCGCGCGAGATCTCACGCCTCGCCGTTGATGAGCTTCTGCTCTCAGAGCTTGCCCACCACAATTGCCCGCCTTCCATGCTCGAAGTCGAGATCACCGAGGAAACCGCGCTGGATATCCGATCCGTGCAGGATAAGCTGATCCGGCTGGCGCGTGGCGGCATAAATATCACCATAGATGATTTCGGTGTCGGCTATTCCACCATGGCCACGTTGCGCCAAAGTTATGTGACCAAAATCAAGATCGACCGCAGCTTCGTAAAAGACATCGCGAAATCTCATGGTAACCAGATTCTGGTTCAGTCGGTTTTAAACCTGGGGCAGTCGCTCGGGCTTCAGGTTGTGGTGGAAGGTGTGGAAACCAGGGATGATGCGGCATGTCTGCGTCGGCTCGGCTGCGGTTTAATGCAAGGCTATTATTTCCTGCCGCCGGTGCGGCGGGCAGCGGCGCTGGAGCGGCTTGGGCTTGGCCAGCAGAACTAAACGCGGGCATCGACACTCCATTGCGCACCGGGCATGATGCTCCTGAAGAAAGGGCTGGGCGTGGGCGTGGAATTTCAAGCTGAAATCAACATTATCCGGCAGAGCGGCTTGTTTCTGGCAGATTGGTATATCAACCAGCATCCGCAGGCATCCACGGCGGAAACAGACGGCATAACCCATTTCTGCCGCATTGGCTGGCGGGAAGCTGTTCGCCCAAACCCTTATTTTCACCCGCAATGGTATTTGAACCGCTACCCAGATGTGGCGGCCAACGGCGGCAACCCTTTGCTGCATTTCATCACCGCCGGCGAAGCGGAAGGGCGCGACCCCTGCCCATATTTCTCCACCACCTGGTACCGGGAAACCTATGGCGTGCCCCCCGGCGCCTCCTGCCTTGCGCATTTTCTCAAACACCGCCTCTCTGGCCAGGTAAATCCGGTGCCAGTGTTCGACGCCGCCTGGCATCTGGACCAGAACCAGGACGTGGCCGAAGGCGGCGCCGACCCGTTCGAGCATTTCCTGGCCTTCGGCGTGGCGGAGGGACGCGACCCTTCGCCGGAGTTTGACATCAAATTCTATCTTGGCCGCTACGGCAAATATCTGCACGGGCAGAACCCGCTGCTGCATTACCTTGCCAACATGGAAGGCGGGGTGTTCCTGCCCAAACGGCCAGAGCAGGAAGGGTTAATTCCCGCCGCGATGCGCCGCGCCACCCGCCCCGCGCCGTTCTTCGAGGAATTAGCCCCGCCCCCGCGCACGCCACCCGCAAGGCGATGCTGTTGGCCTATTACCTGCCGCAATTCCACCGCGTGGCGGAAAATGACGCCTGGTGGGGCAAGGGCTTCACGGATTGGACAAACCTTGCCCGCGCCATGCCGCGCTTCGTGGGCCATGTGCAGCCCCGCGTGCCGCGCGACCTCGGCCATTATTCGCTCGACGATCCGGCGACGCTGAAGCGCCAGGTGGAGATGGCGAAGGCCGCCGGGCTTTCGGGTTTCGTGTTCTATTATTACTGGTTCAACCGCCACCGGCTGCTGGAAAAGCCGCTG
>JAGWZS010000195.1 GCA_018971905.1 Rhodospirillales bacterium
AGCAGCGCCGAGGTTGCCGCCCGCGTTGCCCTGGCGCGCGAACGTGCCCTGGACAGGTTTGGCGAGGACGGCCCGGCCCGCAACGCCGAAGCCCCGCCCGAGCTGCTGCCCACAACCAACGAAGCGCGCCGGTTCCTGGAACAGGCCGCCGAGACGCTGCGGCTTTCCGCCCGCGGGCAGATAAGGGCCTTGCGGGTGGGCCGCACCATCGCCGACCTTGCCGGCCAACGCGAAACCCAGAAGGCGCATATTGCCGAAGCCCTGGCCTACCGGCATAAAATGCCAAAGCCAGCAGTTTTGGAAAAATAGCTTATACCGCCAGCAATTTTTTCACCTGCCTGGAAAACGCCGCCGGGCTGTTTTCTGCCAGCAACCGCTTCAACGCGCCTTCGCGCAGGCGCATCCACAACGCCTCATCGTGATAAAGCCGCGCGATGGCCGCCGCGAAGGCCAATGGCGCCTCAGCAGGCACGGCGAGCAACGCCTCGCCATCGCGCCAGCCAAGCTGCTCCGCCAGCAGCGTCGTCACCACACAAGGCAGACCCATCGCGGCAGCCTCGTAAATCTTGTAGGGTGTGCCTGCGGCAAACCGTGTGGGCGCCACAAATATTCGCGCTGTTTCGTAAAGCGGCCTGGTATCCGCCACCTCGCCGTGCAGCTTCATGCCAGCGCCAAGGGCCGGTAGCTCAACCCCCGCCGCCACATGCCCCGCCACATTCAGCACCGGCGGTTCCTGCATCAGCTTTGCCAGCGCCGGATGTATTTTATCTTGATAAAACCTGAGTGAGTCCTCATTTGGCGCGCCTGGTTGATGAACGGCACCGATAAACAACAGCCCCGCCCGCGCCGCGAATGCCGCTGTCGTGGGCGTAGGTGCGCGCGCCGTACCCAGCACGGAAACGCGCTTTATTCCCAGCCGCTGCAACTGCCCGGCCTCGGCCTCGTTCACCGCCAGCACCCGCGCAACGCCTTGCAGCCTACCAAACTCTTCAGTCAAAGCCTTGGCAAGATCGAAACCTGCACCATTGCGTGCGGCTTCCCGGCAACTGGCCAGCGCCTCGGTATCCAGTATCACCGGCGCCTTTACCCCGGCCTTTTCCAGCGCGCCCTGCACACGCCGCAGATTATGCGTGCGCGCCACCCAAATGAGATCGTACAACGCCCCGCGCTCGGCCAGGAAAGTTTCCAGCCCGGTGAATTCACGGTCGTATAAAATTTCTGCCCGCGCTGGCATGTCGCCCAGCAGGGTCATCACATCATAGGGCGCGCCATTGATAGGAAATACATGAACTTCATACCCCGCCGCATCGATGGCATGCACTATATCGTTGGAGCGCACGAAGCCCGAACCCAATCGGCGCAGCGGCACGGTATCCTCGATGAACAGCACCCGCTGGCGCTCTGCCCGCGTGCGCGCGCGCAGCATATTCTGCTCATCCGTTTCCGGCTGATTTCTCAAAAACTCTTTATGCTTGGCATTAAAAATTCGCCGGCCCCGGCGCATCAACGCCATAGAAGCTTCAGAGGTCGTAGCACTGCCAAACTCCAGATGTTCAACGTTCACTGCCGGATCGTAAACAATCCGGAAACCAGCTTTGAGCATCCGCACGCATAAATCCACGTCCTCGTAATAGGCGGGCATGAAATCCTCGTCGAACCCGCCGAGCTTTTTTACAAGTGCCGCACGGCAGAGTAGAAACACCGCGGAGCCATAATCCACATCCCGTACAAAATTCGCCTCCGGCGCCAGCGGCGAGGCATCGCGCAAATAACCTGTCGTGGTGCCGTCGCTCCAGATAATCGACCCCGCCTCCTGCAATCTTCCATGCGTGCGCACGATCTTGCCGCACACCGCACCAATGTTTTTGGCGCTTTGCAAGCGTTGCAGCGATGCCGCCACGGCGCCATATCCCAGCTCCACATCGTTGTTGACGTACAGCAAGGCAGGCGCGGCAACATGCTCAATTGCCTGATTGCAGGCTTTCAGGAATCCGAGATTCTGTTCATTCCGCAGAATCGCCGCGCCAGTCACATGGCGTTCAATCCAGCGGGTTTCATCCGTTGAAGCGTTGTCCACGAGAATAAGCTGCATGGCCCCGGCAAAATTCCGCCGCAGCGAAGCCAGGCTGCGCATGGTCAGCTCAAACCTGTTATGCGCCACCATAACCACGGAAATTTCTGGTGCCGTGGCGCAGGAAAAATCCAGCGTCTGCCTGGCAAACAATACCAGATCCGCCCGCGCCTTGCGAATGAAGGCTTCCCGCGCCGGATATTCCTCCAGCACCTGCACTTGCGCTGGCGGGCTGTACTCCAGCCCCTCGCCCAAGCCAATCAGCCGCAAATACGCGAAGGCATCGCGTATTTGCCCGGCATTCAGCGCGTCGCGCACGGGCCTGTGCATATCCTTGTAATAGGCAATATCAATCTCCGCCGCGGGCTGGCGCAGCTCGAAACAGCCATGCTGCACGAATTGCTGGTAGCCGTTGCGATACATGCCCATCCGCACCGCCGCCGCGATATCCGGGTAACGCTGCAGATAAAACCGCTCGGAGAATTGCGGCACAGGGTCAAAAAAATCCGGCGTGGCGTTGGTGAGGTAATGATGGATCGCCGCCACATATTGCCCGCGCAAAACCTCCGCCTTCGCCGCCGGGTGATGCTCCACATACCAGGCGGGATCGAAATAGATCGAGGGCGGCAGTTCATCGCGCCCGGAGCCAAGACAGGCCAGAAAATGCACATATGGCCCCGGCCCGTCGATCTCGCCTTCCGCCACGCCGGCGGCCAGGGCCTGTCTGCGGTAAAACGGCGCGTCGAACAGAAACTGGCCGATCCGCTGCTCCCTCTGGCCGGATTTCAGATAATGGTCGTAGCGCCCATAACAGCCATGGAGTTCGAGGTTCTCCAGCGTCATGTCCTCATAGAGTTCAGCGTAGAGCCCATCGTCGAACAGCCAGTGCGGCGAAACCCCGCGCCAGCCATGCCGGCAATAATGGTCAAAGCCCGAGGCGTAATGCCCCTCTTGCACCAGCACCGCCACATCCGGGTTGTGGGCGAGGTAAAACACCTCGTCGAACAAGGGCGATGGGCTGTGACCCTGCCTCGCGCCATCGCGCAGATAATAGCCCAGCGCCGCTTCAGGCGCCGCGGCTTCGCAGGCGGCGCGGGCATCGGGGTAATGGTGCAGATACCAACCCCGGTCAAACACCGCCCAGGCGGGTTTTACGGGGCAGTCGGGCTGAAGAATCTCTTGGGCGGGGCGAGGCATTCTCCCGCATAGGTTGCAATTTGTTAAGGTGCGGTCAAGACACGGCGTATGGCTGTGGTGAGGCGCGTCAACTCCTCCGGCGCTATGGTAAAAGCGGGCGTTAAATACACGATGTCCCGGAAGGGCCTCACCCACACGCCTTCGGCGATCAGCCGCTGCCGCAAGCCGGCCGGGTCTTTAATCTCTTCCAGCTGCACCACGCCAATGGCGCCCCTCACCCGCACATCCTTCACCCCCGGCAGGTTGCGGCACGGCTCCAGCTCCGCCGCCAATTGCGTGGCAATGGCGGCCACCTGCGCCAGGCGCGGCTCGGATTCGAACAGATCCAGCGAGGCATTGGCTGCCGCACAGCCCAGCGCATGGGCCATGAAGGTGGGGCCGTGCATCAGGGCGGTCATCGGGCTGTCAGACAAAAACGCCTCAAACAACCTGTCCGTGGCAATGGTC
>JAGWZS010000196.1 GCA_018971905.1 Rhodospirillales bacterium
AGGATTTCAACCATCAAGGGCGTAACAGGCGCTTTCCCGATTGTGCAGGGCGAGGTGCTGATGTCCGGCCCGCAGGGCGGGGCCACCGGCGGCATCGCGCGCGGCATCACCCCGCAGGGGCTGGTGCAGCTTCCCACGGTCTCACATCATATCATCGCCGGCAGTCTGGCGGACCTCACGGACGGCGACACCATCGCCATCGGCGGGGCGTTGGCGCAGCAATTCAACCTTACCATCGGTTCACAAATTTCGCTTATCCTGCCTCAAGGAAAAGCCACGGTTATCGGCACTATCCCCTCCATCGAATCATTCCGGGTGGTGGCCATCTTCCAAACCGGCATGCAGCAATATGATTCCAGCTTCGTGTTCCTGCCGCTTGCCGCCGCGCAAACGCTGTTCCAGCAGAACGGCACCGCCACGCAGATCCAGGTTTTCGTGAAAGACCCGGACCATGACGAGGCGGTGAAGCAAGCCATCGTCAACGCTTTTCCTGGCCTGGGCTTGAACATCCAGGACTGGAAACAAAACAACGATTCCTTCCTTGCCGCCGTCACGGTGGAACGCAACGTGATGTTCCTCATCCTCACCCTCATCATCATTGTCGCGGCGTTCAACGTCATTTCCTCGCTGATCATGATGGTGAAGGACAAGGCGAAGGACATCGCGATTTTGCGCACCATGGGGGCCAGTTCCGGTTCCATCATGCGCATCTTCCTGATGGCGGGGGCGTCTGTAGGCGTGCTGGGCACCTTCATCGGCTTCGTGCTGGGCGTTTTGTTCTGCCAGCACATCAATCAGATCCGGCTGTTCATTCAGGGCCTCACCGGCCAACAGCTTTTCAATCCCACCATCTATTACCTGGAATCCCTGCCAGCCCAGCTGGATTGGCGGGAGGTCACGGAAGTCATTGTTATGTCCCTCGTGCTGTCGGTGCTGGCCACCATCTACCCCAGCTGGCGCGCCGCCAGGATCGACCCTGTGGAGACCTTGCGCAGTGAGTGACTATCTCCTTTCCATGAAAGCCATCCGCCGCACTTATCAGTCTGGCGAGGGCGCGCTCACCGTGCTCAACGGCGCGGAACTCACCCTCTCGCGCGGCGAGATCGTGGCCCTGGTCGCGCCCTCTGGCTCAGGCAAATCAACCCTGCTGCATCTGGCGGGGCTTCTGGAAAAACCTGACGACGGTTCTGTGATCATCGACGGCCAGAATACCGGCGCGCTGAACGATGCCGGGCGCACTGCCCTGCGGCTGCGGCATATCGGCTTCGTCTATCAGTTCCATCATCTGCTGGCCGAGTTCACGGCGCTGGAGAATATCTCCATCCCGCAAATGGTTGCGGGCGTGCCGCAGGCGGAGGCCAATCAACGTTCCATGGAATTGCTGGAGAAATTCGGTCTCGGCCCGCGGGCATCGCATCTGCCGGGCAAGCTTTCGGGCGGTGAGAAGCAGCGCGTGGCCATTGCCCGCGCACTCGCCAACCATCCCGCGCTGCTGCTGGCGGACGAACCCACCGGCAATCTCGATGTCGCCACATCTAACATCGTGTTTGAGGAACTGCTGCATGTGGTTCGCAGCGAAAACACCGCAGCGCTCATCGCCACCCACAACCCAGACCTCGCGGCACGAATGGACCGGCAGGTAAACCTGCGCGACGGCCGGCTGATTTAACTTTGCACGGCGCGCTGGGGCAGGCTTATGCCGGCCTCGCGCAGCGCCTTTGCGGCCCCTGGGTGAAAGCTGATCCCGGCTTCGTAAATCGGCTGCACGGGTGGCGTCTGCGCCGCCGCCCGCACGGCTGCCCCTAGCAACTGCCGGTTTTTCAGCGCCGCCGTGGTGACTGCCTGCGCCAGATTGTCTGGCAGCGAGGCCGCGCCGACGGCAATGTTGAGCGTGCCCACGCTGCCCACGGCAACGGTCTGGCCGGGGAAGGTGCTGGCGGGCAGAATCATGCGCGCCAGGCCCGGCACCGCATTTGCCGCCTGGGCGGATTCCGTCAGGGAAAAACCGATCAGCCGCAAATGCCGCCCCATGGCGGCGGCGGTAAGGGCTGGCAACGGCGGCGCGCCGATAAAGGCGCAAGCGGCCAACTCACCATCCAGCATTTTTTTCACCTGCTGTTCGTAATCGCCGGTTTCCACGCGGCTTGGGCGCACGCCCACACTGGCCAGAATGGCTGGAACTGCCGCATCGCCGCTGGCGCCATCCGGCCCTATGCCAATCTTCTGGCCATCCAGCGCTGCCAGGCGGGCAACGTCGGTGCGCGTGGAGACAATTTGCAATACCGAAGTATAGGCCGGAAACAATGCCCGGAAGCTTTCCAGCTTTACGCCGGCGGTCCAATTTCCTGTGCCCGCCCGTGCCTGTGCCGCCACGGCGATGCTGGAGAGGCCAAGCTGCGCGGTGCCTTCATCGATCAGCAGCAGATTGGCGCTGGAGCCGCCAGTGGCGCGGTAGGCGATGTCGATGCCGGTGGCGTTTTTCACAAGCTGGCCCCAGGCTGGGCCGAAGATGGCAAAAGCCCCGCCCGGCCGCCCGGTTCCCATGACCAGCGCGCCGCGCCATGGCGGTTGCGCGCCCCGTCCTGCCTGGGCCAGGGCAAGGCTCAACCCGGCTCCTAGCAATCCCCGCCGCGCCAGTCTCATAACAGGCTCCGGCAACGTTCAAGTGCGGCAATCAGCGCTGTACGCACCCCTGGCTCCAGCGCCGAATGTCCGGCATCCGGCACCAGGGTCAGGCGGGCCTGCCCCCAGGCGGCGGCAAGCTCGAACGCGGTTTGCGCCGGGCAGATCATGTCATAACGCCCCTGTACAATCTCGCAGGGAATCTCCCGCAGTTTTTCCATATGCGCCAGCAGGCCGCCGGGCGGCAGGAACAGCCCGTTGCGGAAATAATGCGCCTCGATCCGCGCCAGGCCGATGGCCGTGCGGTCCTGCGCAAAGGTGGTAACCGCCTCCATGCTCGGCAGCAGGGTGGAGCAAGAGCCCTCGTACACGCTCCAGGCCCGCGCCGCCGCGGCCTGAACCTGCGGGTCAGGGTCGGTCAGGCGCCTGAAATAGCCTTCCAGCAGGTCATGCCGCTCCTCGGGCGGCAAAAAGCTGGTGAAGGCGGCATGCGCATCCGGAAACACCCGTTGTAGGCCGTACAGGAACCATTCCACCTCTTGTTCACGGCCCAGGAAAATCCCGCGCAGCACGGCCCCGGCCACATGCTCGGGGTACGCCTGGGCATAGGCCAAAGCCAGCGTCGAGCCCCAGGAGCCGCCGAACAGCAGCATTCGCTCGATATTCATGAATGTGCGCAATGTCTCGATGTCGTCGATCAATTGCGGGGTGTTGTTGTTCTCAAGGCTGCCCAGCGGGCGGGAGCGCCCGGCGCCGCGCTGGTCGAAAATAATCACTCGCCAGATCGAGGGGTCGAAAAATCGCCGGTGCACCGCCCCGGCGCCGGCACCTGGCCCGCCATGCAGAAACAGCACCGGCTTACCGGCCGGGTTGCCCACCTGCTCCCAATACATCACGTGCCCGTCTGAAAGCGGCAGATAGCCGGTTTCAAACGGCCCTATTTCTGGAAACAGGTCGCCGCGCGGCATGTTAGCGTCTCAGCGCCTGGCGCAGCGTTGCCGCCACGCGCCTGGCCTGTTCGTCGGTCAGGTCCGGGTGAATTGGCAGCGCCAGCACACGCCCGCCCAGGCTTTC
>JAGWZS010000197.1 GCA_018971905.1 Rhodospirillales bacterium
GTGGTGAAGCTGCTGGCGGCGCAGAAGGAGCTGATTGCCGCGCGGGCCGGGCGGCCGGTGATGGTAACGGCGGTTTCCGCGCGCAACCGCAACCGCGACCGGGGCGTGAAGCTGGACGGGCTGAATTGGCACGACGATGCGGTGGCCCTGGCGCATGACCCGGATGTGGATGTGGTGGTGGAGCTGATCGGTGGTGCCGAAGGCAAGGCCAAGGCGCTGGCGGAAGCGGCGATTGCGGCGGGCAAGCATTTCGTGACCGCCAACAAGGCGCTGCTGGCCGTGCACGGCGTGGCCCTGGCCCGCGCGGCGGAGGCGAATAATGTCACCATCGCCTACGAGGCGGCGGTGGCGGGGGGGATTCCCGTTATCAAAACCCTGCGCGAGGGGCTGGCGGCGAACCAGGTTACCCGCGTGGCGGGGATTCTGAACGGCACCTGCAATTATATTCTTACGGTGATGCGCGAGGAAGGCCGGGATTTTGGCGATGTGCTGGCGGATGCGCAAGCGCTTGGCTATGCCGAGGCGGACCCCAGTTTCGACATCGACGGCGTGGATGCCGCGCATAAGCTCGCCATTCTGGCCGGGCTGGCCTTCGGGGTGCGGATTGATTTCGACAGCCTGCATATCGAGGGGATTCGCCGGATTTCGGCGCTGGATATCGCTTTCGCGCAGGAGTTAGGCTACCGGATTAAGCTGCTGGGCATTGCCGAGCAGACGCAGGCGGGAATCAGCTTGCGCGTGCACCCGGCCATGGTGCCGGAGCAGAAACCCATTGCCACGGTGGATGGCGTGTTCAACGCGGTGCTGCTGGAGGGGGATTTCTCCGGCCCGGTGTTTCTGCGCGGGCGTGGGGCGGGTGAGGGCCCGACCGCGAGCGCCGTGGTGGCCGACCTGATCGATCTGACCCGTGGCATTCGCGTGCCGGTTTGGGGCATGGAGGAAAGCGCGTTGCAGGATGCGGCCATTGTGCCGATGTCCGGCCTTGGCGGCGCCTACTATCTGCGCCTTTCGGTGGTGGACCAGCCGGGCGTGCTGGCGGATGTGACCGCAATTCTGCGCGACCATGGCATCTCGCTGGAAAGCATGTTGCAGCATGGGCGCGCCCCTGGCGAGGCCGTGCCGATTGTGCTGGTGACGCATGAAACCCGCGAGGCGAAAGTGAACGCCGCGCTGCAGGACATTGCAGCACTGCCCGCCGTGCTGGAGCCGCCGGCGCTGATCCGCATTGAACCGAAGTAAGGAGCCCGAGATGACCCAACGCCGCCTTGAAGATGTATCGGACCGCAATTTGGCGCTGGAGCTGGTGCGGGTGACCGAGGCGGCGGGCATTGCCGCTTCGCGCTGGATTGGCCGGGGCAAGAAGAACGAGGCCGATGGCGCTGCCGTGGAGGCGATGCGCAAGGCGTTCGACACCGTGGCGATTGACGGTACCGTGGTGATTGGCGAAGGCGAGATGGATGAGGCGCCGATGCTCTATATCGGCGAGAAGGTAGGTTGCGGCGGCCCGGCGATGGACATTGCCGTGGACCCGCTGGAGGGCACCACCATCACCGCCAAGGGCGGGCCCAACGCCATTGCCACCGTGGCGCTGGCCGAGCGCGGCAATTTTCTGCATGCCCCGGATATTTACATGGACAAGATCGCCGTGGGCGGCGGGCTGCCGGAGGGGGTGATCTCGCTGGATGCGCCGGTGCGGGAGAATCTGAAGAACCTCGCCTTGGCCAAGGGGATCGATGTTTCGGAACTGATGGTGTGTATGCTGGACCGTGAGCGCCATGAAGAGACCATCGCCAAAATCCGCGAGGCGGGGGCGCGGATTCTGCTGCTGGGCGATGGCGATGTGGCGGGGGTGATCGCGGCCTCGCTGCCGGGCGGGGGTGTGGATATGTATCTGGGTTCGGGCGGCGCGCCGGAGGGTGTGCTGGCGGCGGCGGCGCTGCGCTGCACCGGCGGGCAGATGCAGGGGCGGCTGATGTTCGAGGATGAGGCGCAGATTGAGCGCGCGCGGGGCATGGGCATTATCGACCCCAACCGCATTTACACGCTGGAGGAAATGGCCAAGGGCGATGTGATGTTCGCCGCCACGGGGGTAACCTCCGGCGCCATGCTGACAGGCGTGCGGCGCGTGGGACAGGTGGCGGTGACGCATTCCATCGTCATGCGCTCCAAATCCGGCACGGTGCGCTACGTGGAGGGGCACCATAATTTCGCGAAGAAAAATTTCGGGCTGTAAACAACGGCCCTGTCCTTCGCGGATGCCTTTGCTATCATCCAGGTATGAGCCCAGACAACCTTGCCATGCATGACCCGCTGACCCGCGCCGCCATCCGCCATGGTTCGGATAAATATGGCGGGCATCTATATACGCCTGTCTATCACTCCCTCTTCGCGCATTTGCGCGAGCGGGAGTTGAAGCTGCTGGAGATCGGTATCGGCGGCTACGAGACGGAAGCGGCGGGCGGTTTGAGCCTGCGCACCTGGCTGGATTATTTCCCCTATGCCGAGATCACCGGGCTTGATCTTTATAAGAAGACCCTGAACTTGCCGCCGCGCGCCAAAACCTATCAGGGCTCGCAAATCGACATGGAGGTGCTGGGTCGGGTCACGGCGGAGCGCGGGCCGTTCGATATCATCATCGATGACGGCAGCCACGACCCTGGGCACATGGTCGAGAGCTTCAGCTTTCTCTACCCCCGCATGCGGCCGGACGGGATCTACGCGATCGAGGATACGCAGACCTGTTTCCATAATGGCCGTAACGGGCAGGGCACCATCTTTACCCTCGCCGCGCAGGTCTCGCTGGCCATGCACCGTCTGGAAGGCTTCAACGCGCCGGAAACACCGGCGGCGATTCTTCAGCTGGCGGAAATGACCCGCTGTGTTTCGGTCTATCGCAATATCGTGGTGTTTCATCGCGGCGCGAACACCTATCCGTCCAACTCAGGAATGAGCTTCCAGAATGAGGAGGTGCGCGGGGTGTTCGCGGGCATAGAGGCTGAGGCGGAGCGGAACCCCGGCGTGGGCAGTGCGCTGTCGCGGATCGACATGCTGATCTGGGCCAGGGAGGGGCCGCGCGCGGCGGAGCTGGCGCGGGATGCCGCCGCCCGCTACCCGCGTGAGCGTGCCTTGCTGCACGAGCTGGTGCGGATGATGAACTGGGCCGGGCAGCACGGCGTGAAGGCCGAGATTCAGGCCCGGCTGGATTTGTTATAGGCGGCGCAAGCGGAACTTAGAGCCGGATGACATGAGAGCGACCGCCCCGACGATCGCTCTCATGTCTGAATCGCCCTCTACTTTATTGATCCAGCGTCTGCATTAGCTGCACGAATTCCGCCACGCTGAGGGTTTCCGCGCGGCGGGAAGCGTCTATCCCCGCTTTAACGCAGAGTGCCTCGCCGCCCAGCGGTTTTAAGGCACTGCGCAGCATCTTGCGGCGCTGGCCAAAGGCGGCGGCGGTCAGGCGTTCCATCAGCTTCAAATCTTCCCGTGAGGGCTGCTCAGCGCGGGGGGTAAGCCGGATGAGGGCGGATTCCACCTTGGGCGGCGGGGCGAAGGCGCCGGCGGGGATGCGCATGAGCATCGTGACCTCGCACAGCCATTGGGCCAGCACCGAGATGCGGCCATAGGCGCCGCTGTTGGGTTCAGCGCAAATACGTTCCGCCACCTCCAGCTGGAACATCAGCGTCATGGA
>JAGWZS010000198.1 GCA_018971905.1 Rhodospirillales bacterium
GGAACAGCCGTATAGCGCGGGCGCAGCCGCCAGAACGGGGCCAACAATGCATTCAGCGCCGCGAAGCCGGCCTGATACCCCGCCATATGGGTGAACTGGTAGGGCCCGGCCACGTCGCCGCAGGCGAAGATGTTGGGGTAGAGCGTTTGCAGCCAGGGATTGGTCTCGATGGTGCCTGGCTTATTCAGCGGGAGTCCCAACGCCTCCAACCCGTAGCCACTGATGCGCGGCTTGCGGCCGACAGCCAGCAGCAGCCGGTCAAACGGCAGATCGCATGCGCCATCCGGACCTTCCACGCGCAACATTCCGGGTTGCGCGGCAATGGGGCGGTGCGCTGTCAACAGCTTTACCCCGTTCGCTGACAGGGTCTCCGCCATCAAAACAGAAACCTCGTCATCCTCGCGCAGCATCAGGCGCGGCGCGGCTTCCACCACCGTCACCCTGCTGCCAAGCTGGGCGAAGGCTTGCGCCATCTCACAGCCGATCGGCCCACCGCCCAGGATGACCAACCGCGCGGGCAGCGCCTCGATGTCCCACAGCGTTTCCGAGGTGGCGTAGGTGCAATCCGCCAGCCCCGGGATAGGCGGGATGACCGGCGCGGCCCCAGCGGCGATGATGATGGCGCGAGTGGTGATCTTGTCGGATCCGGCGCGCACCTGCCAAGGGCTTTCGATGAAGGCTTGGCCGTGGCGCACATCCACGCCCAGCGCCGCGTACCGTTCAATCGAATCATGCGGTGCTATGCCAGCGATGGCTGCCGTCACGGCCGCTTTGGCCTGGGCAAAACCCAACCCCGCGCGGGCGGCGTGCAGCAGCGCCTTGGAGGGAACGCAGCCGGTATTCAGGCAGTCTCCGCCCATCGCGGCACGCTCGATAAGCGTGACCCTGGCCTTGAGCGCGCTGGCCACATAAGCCGCCACCAGCCCCGCCGCACCGCCGCCGATCACCACGATATCACAGTCGAAACGTTTTGGTTTTGTCCAGCGCGCATAAAACCGCCTTGCGGTTAGCGCGTCGCGCAAGCGCGGTGCCAGCAAAGGCAGCGCCGCCAAGAGCACCAACCCCGTCACCAAGCGGGGCGTTAGAATGGCGCCGTGGCTAGCCAAGCCGCCCAGGCTAGCGCCGGCATTCACGTAGATGATGGTGGCGGGCAGCATGCCGATCTGGCTGGCCAGGTAGAAGCCGGACAGTGACAGGCTGGTGAGTCCCGCCAGCAGATTGACCGCGAAATAGGGAACGGCGGGCACCAGCCGCAGCGAGATCAAATAGAAGACACCATCTTTGGCGATGCCCGCATCGATGCGCGCAGACCAGCCAGGAAACCGCGCCAGCGCAAAACCACGCAGCAAATAGCGCGCAGCCAGAAACGCCAGACTGGCGCCAATGGTCGCGGCGAATGAGACCAATATGCTGCCTTCCACCACACCAAACAGCGCGCCGCTCGCCAGTGTCAGCACCGTGGAGGCGGGCAGAGAAAGCGCGGTGAGCGCAACATACGCCAGAAAGAACAATCCGGCCGCGGCAATGGGGCGCGCCTCCACATTGCCGTGCAGTGTGCCGATTTCCCCGCTGATCCAGCCCGGCCCTAGATAATGCTCTCCCGCCGCCAGAACGGCGAAGAGCAGCACCAGCCCGGCAAGCAAAATAAACCGGCGGCAAATCATCGCACACTCATGCAGGAGGACGCGCCGAACACGCAGAAGCGGGCACAATGCGGGTGGTCGAGGGTGACGGGCTTTGCCGCTTCGGCCAGCGTGCAGCCCAGATCGAAGCGCGGCTCGAACGGCAGCAAGGTGCAGGCGACGATCGATACATCCAGCCCCCCCTTGCGTTGCACCACCATCCGCGCGGTGCGGCACATGACATCCGCCCCAAGTGGGCGCAACGCCCTCCAGGCTGCTTCACTCACACCGGGTGCTGCGGCGGGCACGCTCATCTCCGGGAACAGCACCAGATGCTGCGCGTCATAGGCGTCGATGTCCCAGCTCTGGCCGCGGAACAAAGCCGCGAACCCGGCGCGGGTGGCGGCCTCATCTTCCTCGGCGGGGTCAAAGCGGGCAGCGATGGAGGGCACGAAGCCAGCCGCCAGCAATACCGAAACCCCCTCCAGCGCCGGGGTCCAGGCGCGCGGGCCACGCAAGGCCGCGTGCCCTGCTTCCGTGTAATGGTCCAGCGAGACGCGCAGATGCAGATCCCGCCCGGCAAGCTTGCGTAACGCTGGCAAATGGTGGCGCAGCGGGGTCATCGCATTGGTCAGCACCAGAACGCGCAAGCCGCGATCGAGAGCGGCTTCGAGCATCTGCATGATCTCGGGATTCATGAAGGGCTCGCCGCCGGTGAATGCCACTTCGCGCAGCTCCGGGTGACGCCAGGCGGCTTCATCCAGCAAGCTGCGAACGGCGGCAAGGCTAAGCCAGGACAACGCATCATTGCGCGGGCTGCTCTCGATATAGCAGTCCTTGCAGGCCAAATTGCAAAGCGTGCCGGTGTTGAACCATAGCGTCTCCAGCCGCTCCAGCTTCACCTGCGCGTCCGGCTTGGGCATGTCGGGCAAGGGCGTGGCGGTGGCCGCGCGCTCCGCATGCGGCAGGATATCGAGGTTCGGCCAGATGCCGGTTTCCAGCGCCTGCGCATAGTCCTCCGGCAGGCCAGCCACGCGCATGGCGGCGGCGGCTTGCCCGTAATCGTAATGCAGCGGGTGCAGGGTAAAAGCCAGATGATCGTCCTGGTCTTCGACGATGGCGTACCAGCCGCGCGCTGTTCCGTCATTGGCGGGTAGGCCGATGGCGCCCGCATTATGCCAAACCCGGCCATCCTTCAGGGCGCGCGTGAAGGGCAAGCCGCAATGGCCGGCGATCACGCCATCCGTCCCAACCAAATCCAGTTCCTGGGCGAAAACCTCGTCCGGGTCCGAGGCAAAGAGAAACCGGTTGATCCGGCTGGGCGCGCCATGAAGCGCCGCCAGACGGTGGCGGCCCAGACGCAGATCCAGCCGCTGGGGCAACGCCGCCATCCAGGCGCGGTCGTCATCGCCCACCCGCGCGCTGGCGTAGGCAAACCAGGCCGCGGAGAGACGGTCGCAGGCCGAGCCGGGCGTGAAGCCGCAGCCGCAATCGGCCGCGCCTTCGGCGAGTTGCTCCTCGCAATTGCCCATCACTGTGGGGATGCCGGCTTCGCGGATCAGCGCCAGGCAGGGGACCGGATCGGCGCCATAAGCCACGATATCGCCGGTGCAGATCATCCGCTCCGGCGGGATGCCATGGTGCCGCGCGGCAGTGAACAACGCTTGCAGTGCCTGGAGATTGCTATAGACGCCCCCAAATAGCAGCGCTTTGCCGGTCAGGATCAATTCAGACATTCGGGACCAGGTTTTCCAGCGCCAGCCCGCGCGCCTCGACGCCGCCGCGCAGACGCCAGACCAGGATCGTGACCGCCCCCAGCGCCCAGGCGGCCGCCAGCAGCAGCAGCGCGGCGGCCATGCTGCGCGCGCCGACATACCCCACCACGAAGGGCGAAAGCGCCGCGCCGATGCGTCCCACCGTCACCGACACCCCGATGCCGGTGGCACGCAGCGCGGTGGGGAAGAGTTCGGAGAAGGTTGGATAGGCGGCGATCCAGCTGCCAGTAGCGAGCAGATTGACCAAGGCGAAGCCCAGCATGATCGCCCCGGCGCCCAGCGAGGTCAC
>JAGWZS010000199.1 GCA_018971905.1 Rhodospirillales bacterium
CGCCGGTGGTGCTCGCCATCGTCTATTTCCACGTCAATGCGAATATCTGGCTGACACCGCTGATGCTCATCGGCACGCAATGGTATGTGCTGTTCAACGTTATCGCCGGTGCCGCCGCCTTTCCGGGAGACATGAAGGAGGCCGCGGCGAACTTCCAAATCCGCGGCCTGCTCTGGTGGCGCAAGGTGATGATCCCCGGCATTCTGCCTTACTTCATCACCGGCGCGCTCACGGCATCGGGCGGGGCGTGGAATGCGTCCATCGTCGCCGAGGTGGCAAGCTGGGGCCACCATACGCTGGCAGCACAGGGGTTGGGCGCCTATATCGCCCAGGCCACGGCAGCGGGCGACACACCGCGCGTCGTTTTAGGGGTGGCGGTGATGGCCAGTTTCGTGATCCTCTTCAACCGCATCCTTTGGCGGCCGCTATACGCGTACGCCGTCCGCCGCACCACGCTGGGGTAAACGCCATGGACCATCAAACCACGCCGCTCGTTTCCGTGCGCAATTGCCGCCAAGCCTACCATAAGGATTCCAGCGCCGACCTTGTGGTGCTGGATGATGTGAACCTCACTTTGCAGGAAGGCGAGATCGTCGCCCTGCTCGGCCGTTCCGGCTCCGGCAAATCCACATTGCTGCGCATCGTCGCGGGGCTTTTGAAACCGACTTCCGGCGACGTGCGCTGGCGCGGCGAACCGCTGAGGGGCCCCGCCCCCGGGGTGGCAATGGTGTTTCAGAGCTTCGCGCTGTTCCCCTGGCTAACGGTGCAGGAAAATGTAGAGCTGGGGCTGGAAGCCCTGGGCGTGGGCAAGGACGACCGTGAGGAACGCTCCGAGGAGGCAATCGACCTCATTGGCCTCGGTGGTTATGATGGCGCCTACCCCAAGGAGCTTTCCGGGGGTATGCGCCAGCGTGTAGGCTTGGCCCGCGCCCTGGTGGTGCACCCCGACCTGCTGCTGATGGACGAACCCTTCTCGGCGCTTGATGTGCTGACCGCCGAGACGCTCCGCACAGACCTCATCGACCTTTGGATGGATGGCAAGCTGCCAGTGAAATCCATCCTGATCGTGACCCATAACATCGAGGAAGCGGTGCTGATGGCGGACCGCATCCTGGTGTTCTCCTCCAACCCCGGCCGCGTCGCGCATGAGTTGCAAGTGCCCTTCGCCCACCCGCGCAACCGGTTCGACCCCGCTTTCCGTGAGATGGTGGACGATATCTACGGCATTATGACCCGCCGCAAGGCGCCGGAGGTGCACACCGCCGCCGCTGCGCCCAACCCGTTCGCGCATGTGCTGCACCCGGTGGGCACCAACCTCATGGCGGGCCTGCTGGAAACATTGCGCAGCGAGCCTTACAATGGCCGGGCTGACCTGCCCGCTCTCGCCGCCGCCTTGCAATATGAGGTGGATGAACTGCTGCCTCTGGGTGAAACGCTGAGTCTGCTGGGTTTTGCCCTGCTGGAGGAAGGCGATATTCTGATCACCGAAACCGGCCGCCGCTTCACCGAGGCCGAAACCGAGGACCGCAAGACTATCTTCGCGGATGCCGTTCGTACTCACGTGCCGCTCATCACGGAAATCCGCAACGTCATCGACCAGCGCTCCAACCATCGCGCCGCCTCCGTGCGTTTCCGCGACCAGCTGGAGGATCATATGTCTCCCGAATACGCAGAAGAAACGCTGCGCACCGTCATCGCCTGGGGTCGCTATGCGGAAATCTTCGAATATGACGAAGAGGCGCAGCAATTCGGCCTGGAGGAAGAGGACGAGGATGAACACAATGAATAAGATAATCAGCTCCCGCTGTTGAATCGGCGGGAGCTGAAAGCGTGTTATTTTCGAATGAACGCCAGCAGGTCGGCGTTGAACTCATCCGCCTGGATCTGCGCCAAGCCGTGGCTGCCGCCTTTATAGATCTTCAGTTCCGCGTTTTTTACAAACTCCACTGAGCGTAGAGCCGCATTCGCAATCGGCACAATCTGGTCGTCATCCCCATGGGCGATCAGCGTCGGCACGTCGATCTTCTTCAAATCCTCTGTGAAATCAGTCTCTGAAAACTGCTCGATACAATCAAGTACAGATTTAAACCCGGCCTGCATACCGGCCAGCCAGAAGGCATCGCGCACACCCTGCGACACGACTGACCCCTCGCGGTTGGCATTGTAGAAAGGTATCGTCAAATCCTTGAAGAATTGCGAACGGTCGGCGCGCACCCCAGCGCGGATGCCGTCGAACACCTCGATTGCTACGCCACCAGGGTTGGCCTCGGTCTTCAGCATAACCGGCGGCACGGCCCCCAGCAGCACGGCCTTGGCAACGCGCTTAGTGCCATGCCGGCCAATATAACGCGCCACCTCGCCGCCGCCCGTTGAATGGCCAACATGAATGGCTTCCTTCAGATCCAGCGCCTCGGTAAGTGCCGCCAGATCATCGGCGTAGGTGTCCATGTCGTTGCCGCTCCAGCTCTGCTCGGAGCGTCCATGGCCTCGGCGGTCATGGGCAATCACACGGTAGCCATTCTCGCCCAGAAACACCATCTGCGCATCCCAGGCATCCGCGTTTAGCGGCCAGCCATGGCTGAACACCACCGGCTGCCCCTTGCCCCAATCCTTATAGAAAATCTTCGTGCCATCCTTGGCGGTGATTGTGCTCATGTCATTTTCCTTGTCAAGCTAACGATTAAATCGTGTACGACTAATTACCGAAGCCTATTTCAAAAGTCAATCGTAAACGATATAATCGTAGAAATATTTTTGACCCATATTCTGGAGGCCTGAAATGGCTGACTCACAGCATGATGCTCCGGCGGTAACCGCCAGGCTCGACGATTTTCTTTGCTTTTCAATCTATGCGGCAGAGCACGCGTTCAGCCGCACTTATAAGCCGCTGCTGGCGGAGCTTGGCCTCACTTACCCTCAATATCTGGTAATGACCCTGCTATGGGAGGAAGATGACCAGAGTGTTGGTCAGCTCGGCGCCAAATTGTCGCTGGAATCCAGCACTCTTACCCCGCTGCTGAAGCGGTTGGAGGCCGAGGGACGGCTGACCCGCCACCGGGATAAGCAGGATGAGCGCGTCGTGCGCGTCAAACTCACCAGCGCCGGAGACAAGCTGCGTGAGCGCGCGGCCAAAATTCCCGCCTGCATCCTGAGCGCCACGGGAATGAGCCTGGATGAGCTCGGCAAATTGCGTGAGCAGATTATTCAACTCACCAAGCGGCTGGAGGAGGCTTCCTAGAGCATTGTCCGTTCGTACTGGCTCACGGCAAATGCTCTGGTTCTCTGTTTTAGCCAGTAACTTTATCCGGCCAGATGAAGCCATCTAAGGTTTTAATGTAGAGAGGGGGTTTCAAAGGGCGCGCGCCCCCGGCCCCGCATTCGTAAAACGTTCCCGGATCGAAGTAAGGATTGCATCAAAATATTATTACAATTAAGTATTTTATTAAATCGTAACGATTCCGGCTTCGCGCACTTTGCGAGTGGCGCTGGAATTTGAACCGCGTTCTGATGCTGATTTGGGAGGGTTTGTTCACAATCCTTCACATTAATAATAGGAGCTGAAATGGCGACGAGCGAATACTTGCTGTCTTTTACCGATGCTGCCGGTGA
>JAGWZS010000200.1 GCA_018971905.1 Rhodospirillales bacterium
TCGCGTGGCGCGTTCGATATTGAGGGTATGGGCGAGAAGACGGTGCGGGAGTTCCACGCTGATGGGCTGCTGCGCGGGGCGCCGGATATTTTCGCGCTGCCCGGGCACGAGGCTGAGATTGCAAAGCGTGAGGGTTGGGGCGCGGTGTCCGCCGCCAAGCTCTCCGCCGCCATTGAGGCGCGGCGTGAGATTGGGCTGGCACGGTTTATCTTCGCGCTCGGCATACGGCGCATCGGAGAAAATAACGCCAAGCTGCTGGCGCGGCATTACGGCTCCTATACGCATTGGAAGGGTGCGATGCTGGCGGCGCGCGTAACGGGCTCCGATGCGCGGCTGGAGCTGGGGTCAATCTCTGGCATTGGTCCCGCCATCGCGGAAGACCTCGTGGCGTTTTTCGCGGAGGGGCATAATCTCGCCACGCTGGAAGCGCTGGAAAAAGTGCTGACGCTGCGGGATGAAGCGACCGTTGCCGCCAGCAATTCTCCGCTCGCGGGCAAGGTGATGGTGTTCACCGGCACGCTCTCCATGGCGCGGCCGGAGGCGAAAGCGCGGGCGGAAGCACTAGGCGCGAAGGTTACTGAATCTGTTTCCAAAAAAACTGATTTCGTGGTGGTGGGAGCGGATGCGGGGTCCAAGGCCAAAAAGGCGGCGGAGTTGGGCATAGCGGTGCTTACCGAAGAGCAGTTCCGCGACATGGCGGGGTTCTGAACCATGGAACAGGCCGTCTCCGCGTTTCTTCTCTCGTTCCCCGCTCTGTTCTCGATCATCAATCCGCTCGGCGGCGCCATCATCTTCCATGAGGTGACGAGCGAGCAGGGCGCGGCGCAGCGGCAGGCTTTGGCCCGGCGCGTGGCGCTCTATTCTTTCCTTGTCATGATGTCCGCGTTGCTGGCGGGCACCTATATCTTGAATTTTTTCGGCATCTCGATGAACGCGCTGCGTATCGCGGGCGGATTGGTGGTTTCCGTGCGGGCGTATGAGATGCTGAACGCACCTGACAACACCACCAAGCGCAAGCAAAAGGACGCCGAACCGGTGAACGCTGCCGCCGAGGAAGATCTGGCGGGTTACGCCTTTTTTCCGCTCACGCTGCCGTTCACCACGGGGCCAGGCACCATCGCCGTCACCATCTCTCTCGCTACCGGCCGGCCAGACAATGTCTCCGCCGCTTGGATTTTCTACGCCGCGGACGGGCTGGCCGTGCTGGCCAATGCTGGTCTCGTCTGGGCCTGCTATAGCGCCTCCGAGCGCATGGTGCGGGTATTAGGCCATTCCGGGCAAGTGGTGGTCTCGCGCATCGCTGCGTTTCTGCTGCTGGGCATCGGGGTGCAGATCGCCATCACCGGGCTGGTGCCAGTGTTGCACCAGGCGCTGGCCGGATAGGCGAATCCAACAGCAGACAAATTAATAAGCTACGTTATTATCCCGCCCGTTATGGGTATGGACTACGAACGCGATTTACTGATCTTGATGATGGTGGTGTCCCGGCTGACCCGCGTGGAAGCCGACCGCAGGGCCCGCCAGCATGGGATGACGCGTGCCCAATGGGGCATTCTGAAGCAGGTCTTTTTCAATCCGGGCCTGACCCAGAAGGAGCTTGCGGATTTGCTGGAGGTTGAGCCGATCACCGCCGCCCGGCTGGTAGACCGGCTGCAGAAGGCCGGGCTGGTCGAGCGCCGGGCTGACGCGCAGGACAGGCGTATATGGCGCCTGCATCTGCTGCCCGAGGCTACGCCCTATCTGGAAGAGATCGACCGCCAGCGCCAGGAAATCACTGCTTTTATCACCGCGGGCCTGGCCGATGCCGAGCGAGAGGTGGTGATGGAGGCACTGAAACTCATGAAAGCCAATCTGCTGCGTGGCGCCGGGGCGGCCTTGCCCAAGGGCTGCCATGAAAACTCCCAGGAGAACAGCTGATGTCTCAATCCAATACCCTGGCGCGGGAGCAGCCGGGGCAACGCCCGGCGGCCAGTGTGGCTGCCGTGCCTGCCCGTCGTAAATCTGGTCTCAGGGCGGTGCTCATGCTCGGCGGGGTCGTGCTGGTGGCGCTGGCATGCCTGCTCTACTGGTTGTTCGGCGGGCGCTATGTCTACACCGACGATTCCTACGTGGACGCTGCCAAAGTCTCGCTCTCCACCGATGTTGGCGGGCTGGTCGGCACGGTTTATGTCCGCGATAATCAGCATGTTACCGCAGGGCAACCGCTTTTTGCACTTGGCCAGCATGGTTTCGCCATTGCGGTGGATTCGGCCCGCGCCCAGCTTGCGCAGGCGGTGCAGGACATTGACGCTGCCAAACACGGCTACCAGATGGCCCAGGCGCAGATTGCCGAGCAGCAGGCGCTTGTGGAGAAAGACAAGGCTGATCTGGCCCGCTATGCTGCCGTGGTGAATTCCGGCGGCGCCACCAGGGCGCAATATGATGATGCCCGCTACACCCTGCAGGGTGACCAGGCGAAGTTGCAGCAGATGCAGGCGGCCGCGGGGCAGCAATTGGTGAAACTGAACGGCAACCCGGATATCGACCCGGCGCAGACCCCGGAATATCTGAATGCCTTGGCCGCTCTCAACCAGGCGCTGCTGAACCAGCGCCACAGCGTTGTGCGAGCGCCTTTCTCAGGCACCGTCACAGAGGTTGAGCAGTTGCAGCCTGGAATGATGCTGGCCGCGGGCACCGCCGCTTTCGGTTTGGTCTCCGACACTGATGTGTATGTCACCGCCCAACCGAAGGAAGACCAACTGACCTGGGTGCGCGCTGGCCAGAGCGTGGACATCACGGTGGACGCCTATCCCGGCCAGAGCTGGAAGGGCGAGGTGGAAAGCATCGCGCCGGTTTCGGGTTCCGAATTCTCGGTGCTGCCGGCGCAGAATTCCTCTGGCAACTGGGTAAAAGTGGTGCAGCGCGTTCCGTTGCGCATCAAAATTCTCTCCGGGCCTAAGGATCTGCCTCTGCGCGCTGGCATGAGCGCGGAAATCTCCATCGACACGCATCATAAACGGCATCTTTCGGATCTGTTCTGATGGCCGAAGGCGCGGCAACGGAGGTTCCTAACAGAGGCATCATCACCGTCTGTCTGATGATCGCGACGCTGATGCAGGCGCTGGATTCAACCATTGCCAACGTGGCGCTGCCCTATATGCAGGGCTCGCTCTCGGCCTCTTACGATCAGATCACCTGGGTGCTGACCTCCTATGTGGTCACGGCCGCGATCATGACCGCACCTGTGGGCTGGCTGGCGGCGCGCTTTGGCACCAAGAACCTGTTCATCGCCTGCCTGGTCGGGTTCACCGTCACATCCATGCTTTGTGGCATCGCGCAGAGCCTGGCCGAGATGGTGCTCTACCGGCTGCTGCAGGGCGCGTTCGGCGCGGCACTGGTGCCGCTTTCGCAATCGACCATGCTGAATATCTACCCGGCCGAGCAGCGCGGGGCCGCCATGTCCATCTGGGGCATGGGGGTGATGGTGGGGCCAATTCTGGGGCCGACCCTGGGCGGTTATCTCACTGAAGATTTCAACTGGCGGTACGTGTTTTT
>JAGWZS010000201.1 GCA_018971905.1 Rhodospirillales bacterium
GTGTTGAACCATCTTCTCAATGTCAGCCATTTCGCGCTGGACTGCGGTGCGATCTCACCATCTTTGTGGATGTATGAAGAGCGCGAAAAGCTGCTCTCATTTTATGAAGCGGCTTCCGGCGCGCGTTTCCACTCCAATTATTTTCGTCCTGGTGGCGTATCGAAAGATCTGCCCGCTGGGCTGGCGGAAGATATTCTTGTCTGGGCGAATGAATTTCCAAAATTCATTGATGAGATGGAAGCGCTTCTCAATGGCAACCGCATCTTCAAGCAACGCCTGGTAGATGTTGGCGTGATCTCTGCCAAGGACGCTCTGGCCTGGGGCTTCACCGGCCCGTCTCTGCGCGGCTCCGGTGTGGCATGGGACCTACGCCGCGCCCAGCCTTACGATAAATATGCCGAGGTGGAGTTCGACGTTCCTGTCGGCAAGCACGGCGATTCCTACGATCGCTATCTCGTCCGCATGGCTGAGATGCGTGAGAGCTTGAAAATCATCAGGCAGGCTCTGGCGAAAATGAAACCGGGGCCAGTAAAGGTGCAAGACCGCAAAATCACCCCGCCGACACGCGCGGAGATGAAGCATTCGATGGAAGCGTTGATCCATCACTTCAAGCTGTATACCGAAGGCTATCACGTTCCCGCCGGCGCCACTTACACCGCCGTGGAGGCGCCGAAAGGTGAGTTTGCCGTGTATCTGCAATCGGACGGCACGAACCGTCCGTATCGTTGCAAAATCCGTGCAACCGGATTTTCGCATTTGCAGGCAACAGAAAAGCTCTGCAAGGGCCACATGCTGGCTGATATGGTGGCGATCCTCGGGTCGCTTGACATTGTTTTTGGTGAGATCGACCGGTGAGCAGCACACACGCAGAACCGACCAGCTTCGCCTTTACCGAAACCAACATGAAGTTGGTGGAAAAGGCGATCAAGAAATACCCCGAAGGCCGGCAGATGAGCGCCGTGAAATCGCTGCTGGACCTCGCCCAGCGGCAGATGGAAGCGCAAACAGGCTCTGCCTGGCTGCCCCGCGTGGCGATGGAAAGGGTGGCTGAGATTCTTGGTGTGGCCCCCATGCGGGTTTACGAGGTTGCGACCTTCTACACCATGTTCAACCTGAAGCCGGTGGGCAAATATCATCTCCAGGTTTGCACCACCACGCCGTGCTGGCTGCGCGGGTCGGACGATGTTGTAAGCGCCTGTAAAAAGGCCAGCGGCATTAAGCATTTCGGTGAAACCAGCGAAGATGGCTTGTTTACCTTGAAAGAGGTGGAATGCCTCGGCGCCTGCGTAAATGCACCGATTTTGCAGGTGAACGATGATTATTACGAGGATATGGACGCGGCGCGCACGGAAGCGCTCATCGCGGATTTAAAGGCGGGCAAGCCGTTGCCGCCGGCGGGCTCGCTGGGTGGGCGTTCATCCTCGGCTCCGGCTTCGGGCCAGACCTCGTTGCTTTCCAACCCACCCGCCGGGGAGTGAGCTGATGCTGAACGATTCAGACCGCATCTATCAAAATCTTTACGGCCAGAAGGATTGGAAGCTGGCGGCGGCGCGCGCGCGCGGCGATTGGGACAAGACGGCGGATATTATCGCCCGCGGACGGGATGCGCTGATTGAGGAAATGAAAGCCTCGGGTATGCGCGGGCGTGGCGGGGCTGGGTTTCCCACCGGTATGAAATGGTCCTTCATGCCCAAGCAGAGCGATGGCCGGCCTTCGTATCTCGTTATCAACGCCGATGAATCCGAGCCTGGCACCTGCAAGGATCGCGACATCATGCGCAACGAGCCTCATAAGCTCATTGAGGGCGCGCTGATCGCGAGCTTTGCGATGGGGGCTAACAAGGCGTTCATCTACATTCGCGGTGAATATTACAACGAAGCACGGGTTCTTCAGGCGGCGATCGACGAAGCCTATGAAGCAGGACTTCTGGGCGTGAATGCGGCAGGTTCGGGGTGGGATTTTGACCTCGTGCTGCAACGCGGCGCTGGCGCGTATATTTGCGGTGAAGAATCCGCGATGCTGGAAAGCCTCGAAGGCAAGAAAGGAATGCCGCGCATGAAGCCGCCTTTTCCGGCGGCGATGGGGCTTTATGGCTGCCCGACCACGGTGAACAATGTGGAGACCATCGCGGGCGTGCCAACCATCATGCGCCGCGGCGGCGCCTGGTTTGCCGGGCTTGGCCGCCCGAAGAATGCTGGCACGAAAATTTTCTGCATCTCCGGCCATGTGAACAATCCCTGCAATGTTGAGGAAGAGCTGGGCATTCCGTTGCGGGAGCTGATCGAGAAACATGCTGGCGGCGTGCGTGGTGGCTGGGATAATCTCGGCGCCATCATCCCCGGCGGCGCATCCTCGCCGGTGTTGAACAAGGCGATGTGTGACACCCAGCTGATGGATTTTGATAGCCTGGCGGCTTCAAAAAGCATGATGGGTTCCGGGGCTATCATCGTCATGGATAAATCCGTGGATGTGGTGAAGGCGATCTGGCGGCTTTCCAAATTCTTCAAGCACGAAAGCTGCGGCCAGTGCACGCCCTGCCGCGAGGGTACGGGCTGGATGATGCGCCAGATGGACCGGATCGTGAAAAACAAGGCCACGCTTGCGGATATTCATTTGCTTGAGCAAGTGACAACGCAGGTGGCGGGCCACACGATCTGCGCCTTCGGCGAGGCGGCTTCCTGGCCGATCCAGGGCATGATGCGCGCCTTCCGGCCAGAGGTCGAGGCGCGGGCAACTGATTATCAACCGCCCGTTCAGGCGCGGGCGGCGGAGTAAGCCATGGCAAAACTCACCATAGATGGCATCGAGGTCGAGGTTCCGAACGGCTCGACCGTGATCCAGGCCGCTGAAGCGGCGGGCATTGAAATTCCGCGTTTCTGCTACCACGAGCGCCTGTCCATCGCCGGCAATTGCCGCATGTGTCTTGTCGAGATTGAGAAGATGCCGCCGAAACCCGTGGCCTCCTGCGGCCAACCGGTGGCGGATGGCATGGTGGTGCACACAGATAGCGAGATGGTCCGCAAGGGCCGCCGCGGCGTGATGGAATTTTTGCTGATCAACCATCCGCTGGATTGCCCGATCTGCGACCAGGGCGGCGAGTGCGATTTGCAGGACGAAGCCGTGGCCTATGGCCGTGACACCTCACGTTACGAGGAAGACAAGCGCAGCGTGGCGCAGCCCGATTGGGGGCCGCTGGTGCGCACCACCATGACGCGCTGCATCCATTGCACGCGCTGCATCCGCTTCACGACTGAAGTTGCCGGTGTGGCGGAGCTGGGTGCCACCCAGCGGGGTGAGGAAACCAAGGTCGGCACCTATGTGCAGAAGGCGTTGAGTTCCGAACTTTCCGGCAATATCATCGATCTTTGCCCGGTCGGCGCGCTCACGTCCAAGCCCTATGCCTTCACCGCCCGTCCGTGGGAGCTGCGCAAGACCGACAGCATCGACGTGCTGGACGCGCTGGGTGCGAATATCCGCATTGATGCGCGTGGTGCGGAAGTGCTGCGGATTCTGCCGCGCATCAACGACGAT
>JAGWZS010000015.1 GCA_018971905.1 Rhodospirillales bacterium
AAAATAATTGGAGTGGAAACGCGCGCCGGAAGCCGCTTCATAAAATGAGAGCAGCTTTTCGCGCTCTTCATACATCCACAAAGATGGTGAGATCGCACCGCAGTCCAGCGCGAAATGGCTGACATTGAGAAGATGGTTCAACACGCGAGTGAGTTCCGCGAATATTACGCGAATCCACTGCGCGCGCTCTGGCGCCTCAATTCCCAGCAGCTTCTCGGTGGCAAGCGCGAAAGCATGTTCGCAAGCCATCGGCGAAACGTAATCCAGCCGGTCGAAATACGGCACCGCCTGCATATAGCTCTTATATTCAATCAGCTTCTCGGTGCCACGGTGCAGCAGCCCAATATGCGGGTCGCAACGCTCGATCACCTCGCCATCCATTTCCATGATCAGACGCAGCACGCCATGCGCGGATGGATGCTGCGGCCCGAAATTAATGGTGTGGCTGTCCACCTCGAAAACCGTCTTCGCTGCCGGTGCGGTCTCGCTCATGAGCGGCTCCTGTTCACCTTTTCATCGCCGGGCAACAGGGTCATGCCTTCCCATGGCGAGAGGAAATCAAAATTCCGAAATTCCTGCGTCAGCTTCACCTTGTCGTAAACTACGGCCTTGCGGTCTTCATCGTAATGAACCTCGACATAGCCGGTAAGCGGAAAATCCTTGCGCAGAGGATGTCCTTCAAATCCGTAATCACTGAGGATTCTTCGATGATCTTCCAAACCATCGAAGCTGATGCCGAAGAGATCCCACACCTCACGCTCCCACCAGGCAGCGCAGGGCCAGAGGTCGCTCGCCGAGGCAACCGGCGTGCGTTCATCGGTATTCAGAATCACGCGCACCCGCTCATTTCTCGTTACGGAAAGCAGATTGTAAACCACCTCGAACCGCTCTACGCGCTCCGGGTAATCCACCCCGCAAATATCCATAACCTGCTGAAAGGCGAATTGGTCACGCAGGGTTTTCAGCACGCCATGCGCGGCAGCACGTTGAACCCGCAGCACCAGCTCGCCAAGCTCGCGAGCCGCTGCAACATCCGGCAGAGCCTTCAGCGCTTCCAGCATCTCATCCACAGGCGCCGGGGAAGTTTCAGCCTGGATTTCGGTTTCTTCAGCCACGCAGCACCGTCCCCGTCCGCCGGATTTTCTTCTGCAATTGCATAATGCCGTACACCAGCGCCTCCGCGGTTGGCGGGCAGCCGGGCACATACACGTCCACCGGCACAATCCGGTCTACCCCGCGCACCACGGAGTAGGAGTAATGATAATAGCCGCCACCATTGGCGCAGCTGCCCATGGAAATAACCCAGCGCGGTTCGGGCATCTGGTCGTAAACCCGGCGCAGCGCCGGCGCCATTTTGTTGGTGAGCGTTCCAGCCACGATCATCACGTCCGACTGGCGGGGTGAAGCGCGTGGAATAATGCCGAACCGGTCAAGATCGTAACGCGGCATGTAGGCGTGGATCATCTCCACCGCGCAGCAAGCCAGGCCAAAGGTCATGGGCCACAGGCTGCCCGTGCGCGCCCAGTTCACCACCTTGTCGATATTGGCGACGATAAAGCCCTTCCCGGCCAGTTCGCCGGTAATGCCTTTAATCACCGCATCCTGTTCCGCGCCGGGGGCAAGATGCTCCCTGTTCCAGGCGAGCTCAGCGCTGTTTGCGGCCGTGGTCATGCCTTCACTCCCAATTTAGTGCGCCCTTGTTCCACTCGTAAATAAAGCCCACCGTCAGCACGGCGAGGAAACCGAGCATCGACCAGAAGCCAAGCAGGCCGATCCGGCCGAGCGAAACCGCCCAGGGGAACAAAAACGCAACCTCAACGTCAAAAATAATGAACAGGATCGCCACCAGATAATAGCGCACGTCAAAGCGGCGGCGGGCATCGCCAAACGCCTCGAAACCGCATTCATACGCGGCAAGCTTATCCGGATAAGGTTTCTGCTTGGCTGCGAACAGCGAGCCGAACACGAAGGCAACACCCATAACGGCGGCCAGGGCAACGAAAATGAGAATCGGAAAATACTGCGCCAGACTTAGCTGCACCCGCTCATCTCCTTAGACTGCGCCGAGGCGGCAAACAGCCACCCCCAAGTGAAATTGCTCCCGCCGTGTCGCACCGCAACAGGCTCTGGTCAACCCTGTTCCTAAGCTGCGCTGGCACGGCGCAACAAAGTAATGTGAGTGTGGTTTCCACGCCTCAACAACACGTTAATCGAATTTCAGGAATAAAGGAATGGCGCGAGTGACGGGGCTCGAACCCGCGACCTCCGGCGTGACAGGCCGGCGCTCTAACCAACTGAGCTACACCCGCTTAAGGTGGGCGCCGTGTACTTGGCATTCAAATCAGCGTCAAGCGCATGACAGCAAGTCTTGGCGAATAATTTGGTCGTATAGGCGGTGACGGTTTCGAACCGCCGACCCTCTCGGTGTAAACGAGATGCTCTACCGCTGAGCTAACCGCCCGCAAAAAACACAAAGGAGATGGACGGCAGATACCGTCCACCTCAACACGAATCAGTTAACCGCATCCTTCAGCGTTTTGCCAGGCTTAAAGCGGATGGAGGTGGAAGCAGGAATGTTGATCTCTTCGCCCGTGCGGGGATTGCGGCCTTTGGAAGCCTCACGCGCGGCGGTGGCAAAGGTGCCAAAACCAACCAGGCGAACCTCTTCCTTCTTCTTCAGCGTCTTTTCGATCGCTGCGAACACGGCATCCACCACCTCCGCGGCCTTGGCCTTGGAAAGGTCGGTGTCTTCAGCCACTGCGGCGATCAGATCATTTTTGTTCACGGGCAAAACTCCCTGTTGTTGGTTGGATTAACGGGCTTGTCCGCGAACCTGGCGGGCAGACCAAAAAAAGGTGGCGCGCGGTCATAACCAAATCGCGCACCACCCGTCAAACACACTGCGCCGCTAATGCGGCAACGAGGCCGAAATTCCCCCTTCCGGCGTCTTGGCCAACTCCTCCGGAGGATCGTCCCATGTGATCGGCTCAGGCGCGCGCACCAGGGCCCGGGCAATCACTTCGTCCACATGGCTGACCGGCAAAATGGTCAGATTCTTCTTCACATTATCTGGAATTTCAATGAGATCCTTCTCATTGTCCTTGGGAATGAAAACCGTGGTGATGCCAGCGCGCAGAGCCGCCAGCAGCTTTTCCTTCAAGCCGCCAATCGGCAGCACCCGCCCGCGCAGGGTAATTTCGCCGGTCATGGCGATATCCTTGCGGATGGGTATTCCGGTAATGGCGGAGACGATCGAAGTCGCCATCGCAATGCCGGCGGACGGGCCATCCTTCGGAGTCGCCCCTTCAGGCACGTGCACGTGGATGTCCCGCTTGTCGAAATAAGGCGGCTTGATGCCGAACTGCGTGGCCCTGGAGCGAATGTAGGAATAGGCCGCCTGCACGCTTTCCTTCATCACATCGCCGAGTTGGCCGGTCTGCTTGATGGCGCCTTTGCCCGGCAGCAACACCGACTCGATGGTGAGAATCTCCCCGCCAACCTCGGTCCAGGCCAGGCCTGTGACAACGCCGACCATGTCTTCCGCCTCGGTTTCGCCGTAGCGGAATTTCGGCACGCCCGCGAACTTCTCCAAGTTTTTCTTGGTGATGCTTACCTTCTTGGTCTTGGCGGTGACGATCTCCTTCACCGCCTTGCGGGCCAGGGTCGCGATCTCGCGCTCCAGATTACGTACGCCGGCTTCGCGGGTGTGGGTGCGCACCAGCTCCAGCATCGCTTCCTCGGAAACCGACCATTCTTCCTTTTTCAGGCCATGTGCCTCGGATTGCTTGGGCAGCAAATGCCGCTTGGCGATCTCCACCTTCTCATCCTCGGTATAACCAGGGATACGGATGATCTCCATGCGGTCCAGCAGCGGCTGGGGCATACGCAGCGTGTTGGCGGTGGTCACGAACATCACGTCCGAAAGGTCGTAATCAACCTCCAGGTAATGGTCGGCGAAGGTAGAATTCTGCTCGGGGTCCAGCACCTCCAGCAACGCGGAGGCCGGGTCGCCCCGCCAATCAGCACCCAACTTGTCGATCTCGTCCAGCAGGAAGAGCGGGTTAGAGGTTTTCGCCTTCTTCATACCCTGAACGATCTTGCCCGGCATGGAACCGATATAGGTGCGGCGGTGACCTCTTATCTCGGCTTCGTCCCGCACGCCGCCCAGAGACATACGGACAAACTGCCGCCCGGTGGCCTTGGCAATGGATTTGCCCAGCGAGGTCTTGCCAACGCCCGGAGGCCCGACCAGGCAGAGAATCGGCCCGCGCACCTTCGGGCTGCGCGCCTGCACCGCCAGATATTCGACGATGCGCTCCTTGATCTTCTCCAGTCCGAAATGGTCAGTATCAAGGAGCTTTTCCGCCTCGATCACGTCGTTCTTGATCTTGCTCTTATTCTTCCAGGGGATGCCGACGATCCAGTCCAGATAATTCCGCACGACCGTGGCTTCGGCACTCATCGGGCTCATGGAGCGCAGCTTCTTCAGCTCCGCCATCGCCTTCTCGCGCGCTTCTTTGGAAAGCTTGGTGGCCTTGATCTTTTCTTCCAGCTCGGCGGTCTCGTCCTTGCCGTCCTCACCTTCGCCCAGCTCCTTCTGAATCGCCTTCAGCTGTTCGTTGAGGTAATATTCGCGCTGGGTCTTCTCCATCTGCCGCTTCACGCGGTTGCGGATTTTCTTTTCAACCTGGAGCACACCAATCTCGGCTTCCATGTGGTTGAACACGCGCTCCAGCCGTTCGGCCGTGCTGTCCAACTCCAACAGCTCCTGACGCTCGGAAATCTTCAGGCCCAGATGGCTCGCCACTGTGTCCGCCAGCTTGGAGGGGCTATCGATCTGATTGACCGAGACCAGCACCTCAGGTGCTATCTTCTTGTTCAGCTTGATATATTGCTCGAACTGCGCCACCACGGTGCGGCCCAGGGCCTCCACCTCCTTGGTTTCGGCGCCGCTGTCCTCCACGGCCTCGGCCTCGACCTCAAAAAAATCCTCGGTGGATTTAAAGCTGCTGATTTTTGCCCGGCGCAGCCCTTCCACCAGCACCTTCACCGTGCCATCCGGCAGCTTCAGAAGCTGCAGAATCGTGGAGACGGTGCCGACACGGTAAATATCATCGGCGGCGGGATCGTCCTGGGCCGCGTTTTTTTGCGCCACCAGCAGAATCTGCTTATCTTCCTTCATCACGCTTTCCAGCGCGCGAACTGATTTTTCACGCCCCACGAACAGCGGCACGATCATGTGCGGAAACACTACAATATCCCGCAGCGGCAGCACCGCGAGGGTCTCTATGGGCGATCCGGGTTTCTTAACATCTGACATAATTAATTCCTTTGGTCTCCCGGCTGCCCTTACAAGGCACAGAGCGGGGTGCCGGCTTCACGGCCACCAGCGACATATCGGCAGGCAATTGCGCGCCTGCAAGCCACGAATAGGAGGCTTGCAGGCAGCGCGTCAGGACGCGTTCTCCGTCCGCTTTTCTGAGTAGAGATACAACGGCTCGGCTCGGCCTTCGGCCACCTCACCTGAAATCACCACTTCTGAGACCCCTTCCAAGCCCGGCAGGTCGAACATGGTGGCAAGCAAAATGCCCTCCATGATCGAGCGCAGGCCGCGCGCGCCGGTGCGGCGCTTGATGGCGCGGTTGGAGATCACTTTCAGCGCGTCGTCGGTGAAGGTGAGCTTCACCCCCTCCATCTCAAACAGCCGGCCATATTGCTTCACCAGCGCGTTCTTGGGCTTGGTGAGGATCTCGATCAGCGCCGCCTCGTCGAGGTCTTCCAGCGTGGCGACAACCGGCAGACGGCCGATGAATTCAGGAATCAACCCGAATTTCAACAAATCCTCCGGCTCCACTTCGCGCAGCACGGCGCCTGTGCGCCGCTCGTCCGGGCTGCGCACATCCGCGCCAAACCCAATGCCAGACCCCTTGCCGCGCTGAGCGATGATCTTCTCCAGCCCGGCGAAGGCACCGCCGCAGATGAACAGGATGTTGGTGGTGTCCACCTGCAGGAATTCCTGCTGCGGATGCTTGCGCCCACCCTGCGGCGGCACGCTCGCCACCGTGCCTTCCATGATCTTCAGCAGCGCCTGCTGCACACCCTCACCTGAGACATCCCTGGTGATGGAGGGATTGTCCGATTTGCGGGAGATTTTATCGACCTCGTCGATATAGACGATCCCGCGCTGGGCGCGCTCAACATTATAATCAGCCGATTGCAGCAGCTTCAGGATGATGTTCTCCACATCCTCGCCAACATAACCGGCTTCGGTGAGCGTCGTCGCGTCCGCCATGGTGAAGGGCACGTCCAGAATCCGCGCCAGCGTTTGCGCCAGCAGCGTCTTGCCGGAACCGGTGGGCCCGATCAGCATGATGTTGGATTTCGCGATCTCGATGTCGTTGTTCTTGGTCGCGTGCGAGAGGCGCTTGTAATGGTTGTGCACCGCGACAGAGAGCACACGCTTGGCGTGCCCCTGGCCGATGACATAATCATCCAGCACCTTGCATATCTCGCGCGGCGTGGGCACGCCGTCCCTGGTTTTCACCAGCTGCGTCTTATGTTCCTCGCGGATGATATCCATGCACAGCTCGACGCATTCATCGCAGATGAATACGGTCGGGCCGGCAATGAGCTTCCGCACCTCGTGCTGGGACTTGCCGCAAAAGGAGCAGTAAAGCGTATTTTTCGTGTCGCCCGATTTACTGGTCATAGCCACTCCACAACCCGCGTCTTGGAAAAATAAAGACTAGCCCCCTGTGCAAAAGGGCACAAGCGCCGGACATTTCCGCAAAATAGTGGGTTTTCAGGCCCATAAGCGAAATATTCCACCCGGGCTGAGACATTTTCCTGCCACGGAATATCAAAAAACTGCAAAAACCGGCCATTTCCATGCATGAAAGGCCGATTTTCCAAAAACCACCGAAAACCGAACGCTGCGTTCAGCTACCGCTGGAGTCAGGTTTCGGCGTGTCATCCTTTACAGAGCCGGTCTCCACCTGAGATTTCACGACCTCGTCCACAAGGCCAAAATCCTTGGCTTCCTGGGCAGACATATAGGTGTCGCGCTCCAACTTCGCCTCAATGGCTTCGAGAGGCTGCCCTGTGTGATCCACATAAATCTGATTCAGCTTGCTGCGCAGCTTCAAAATTTCGCGTGCCTGAATTTCAATATCGGTTGCCTGGCCCTGGGCGCCGCCGGAAGGCTGGTGCACCATTACCCGCGCATTCGGCAGGGCGAATCGCTTACCCTTGGCGCCGGCGCAAAGCAGCAAGCTACCCATGGAGGCCGCCTGGCCAAGGCACAGCGTGGAAACCGGCGAGCGGATATATTGCATCGTGTCGTAGATCGCGAGGCCAGAGGAAACCACGCCGCCTGGGCTGTTGATATAAAACGAGATTTCCTTGTTGGGGTTCTCGCTTTCCAAAAACAGCAACTGCGCGCAAAGCAGAGAAGAGACCACATCATTCACCTGGCCGGTGAGAAAAATGATTCGCTCCTTCAGAAGCCGCGAATAAATATCGTAAGAGCGCTCTCCGCGCGCCGTCTGCTCCACCACCATGGGCACGAGGTTATTGTTGTAAACCTCGACAGGATCACGATCCCACATGTAATTTCAATCCTTTATTATGCATAACCGCCGACGTTAGCCCCGCGAAGCGCCTGAAGCGGCCACAACGCGGGCGAAACGCGGCGTCATGAGCTTAGGTTAGAGCATCTTTCCGGTTCGTCTAGAGGCCGCCTTAAAAAGCAGAAGCCTTGCCTCCGCTGGAGACAAGGCTTCACCTTTAAACGTCAACGGTTTTGATGCCGCTGCTTATGCCTCCGGGTCTTTTGCCAGCTCTTCGGCGGACACCTGAACCTCGTCCTGCTTCACGGACCCCAACAGGAAATCGATCACCTTATCCTCGAAAATAGGACCGCGGAAACGCTCCATCTGTTGCGGGTTCTTGCGGAAGAACTCCACCACCTGCATCGCCTGGGCACCGTAGCGCATCGCCTCGTTGAACATGGCGCGCTGCAGCTCCTGCTCGGTTACCTGCACCTCGTTGGCACGGCCGATCTCGGCAACCAGCAGGCCCAGCCGCACCCGGCGGTCGGCAATGGCCTTATACTCGGCCTTCAGGGTCTCTTCATCCTTGCCCTCGTCCTCGGGGTCGGCCTGGCCGGCGGCCTTATCGGCCTCCACCTGCTGCCAGATGGCGTTGAACTCGGCCTCAATCAGCGAAACCGGGGCAGCAAACTGGGCCTTCTCGGCCAGTACGTCCAGCAGCGCGCGCTTCAGCTTGGCGCGGGTCTGGCCTTCATACTCGCGGCCAATCTGCTCCTTCACGCGCTCCTTCAGCTGCTCCAGCCCTTCGAGACCCATGGTCTTAGCCAACTCGTCATCGATCGCCGGAATCTCGGCCACCGCCAGCTCCTTGGCGGTGATCTCGAACTCGGCGGTCTTTCCGGCCAGATCCTTGGCGCCGTATTCCTCTGGGAAGGTCACGGTGATGGTCTTGGTCTCACCCACCGTCATACCCTCTACCTGCTCGGTGAAGCCGGGGATAAAGCCGGGGCCGGCCACGATCAGCGCCACGTCCTGCGCGGTGCCACCCTCGAAGGCCACGCCGTCGATCCGGCCGATGAAATCCACCTTCAGCTGCTCATCCTTGGCGGCGGGGCGGGCTTGCTCAACCGGCTTGAAGCTCTTGCGCTGGTCAGCGATGGTCTTCAGCGATTCTTCAACCTTCTCATCGCTCACCGCGGCGACAGGCTTCGAGAGCGTCACGTCAGACAGGTCCGGCACGGCTACTTCCGGCAGCACTTCCATCTCGACGGTGAATTCCAGGTCGGTGTCCTTGCCGGGCTTCACAATTTCCAGCTTCGGCTGCATGGCCGGGCGCAGATTGCGCTCGTTCAGCAGCTGGCTGTGCGCCTCGTTCACGGCACCTTCCAGAATTTCGGCGGCCACGGCATCGCCATAGCGCTTGCGCACGATGTTCAGCGGCACCTTGCCAGGGCGAAAGCCCGGCATCTGGATTGTCTTGCTCAGCTCAGCCAAACGCTTCTCACGCTTGGCGGCCAGCTCGGGTTCGGCAACCACGACCGTAAAGCCGCGCTTTAGGCCGTCGGAGAGCGTTTCAGTAACCTGCATGGGACGAACAAACCTCAATAATCTAATGACGGCAGATGGTGCGGGCGGAGGGACTTGAACCCCCATGGCTTTCGCCACCAGAACCTAAATCTGGCGTGTCTACCAGTTTCACCACGCCCGCAACCGGGCCTGCAACTCAAGCCGCGCCGCATAGCGCGTGTTGCGGTGTTTCACAAGCTTGCCCCTCGTCTAAGAACGGAAAAGCGACTAATTCCTGGACATGGACAGGCAAAGAGCACCCGTTTCCCAGCAGAAACCCCGCCGCCGGGGCTGGAAAGCCTATGCGCTTCTGGCCGCCGCAGCCGTTATATTGGCGCCCGTAGCGGGGGTGGGCGTATTCATCGCCCAATTCAACCCCAACGCCTATGCACCGCAGATTATCGCCGCCGTGCAGCAGGCCACCGGCCGCACGCTCAGGCTTGGCGGGCCCATCCAGCTGCAACTCTCCCTGCACCCCAGCCTGGCGGCCAGCAATCTCAGCCTCTCCAACCCCAACGGGTTTTCAGACCCCTCCCTGCTGACGCTGGACCAGGTACAAGCACAAATTGCCCTGCTGCCGCTGTTCAGCCACCGCGTGGATATTCTGAACCTTAAACTGGTGGGGCCAAAGCTATACCTGGAGCGAGACCAGAGCGGCCAGGCGGACTGGAATTTTGCCGCCGCACCAGCGCAACCCGGCACCGCACCTACGCCTGCGAATAACGCGGCACCCCCGTACAAAATCGCGCTGGAAGCGGTGGAGCTGGATAACGGGCAGATCATCCTGCGCCCACAGGGCCTTGGCCAGCCGAGCATCATTCAGCTTACCCGCCTCACCGGCCAGGCGTCCTCACTCACCGCGCCACTGCATCTATCTGGTGCCGCCACCATCGGCACCACGCCGCTCACGCTGCAAGGCATGGTCGGCCCCATTTCGCGGCTTGCCGGCATGGGGTCCGCGCCTTGGCCGGTTGATCTCTCCTTCGGCTTCGCGGGCGCCAGCGCCAAGCTACAGGGCCTGGTGGCCCGGCCGCAAAACGCGCGTGGTTACAACCTTGCGCTAACCGCCGCCATTCCGGCGCTGGAGACTGTCTCCACCGCCCTGCCGCCTGGCTGGCTGGGAGGGCTAAACCTACCGGCCCTGCATAATGTTACCGCCAGCGCCACCATTAAAGACGATGGCGCCCCCCTGCCCGCGATCAGCAATATCTTGATCACGGCCGGCGAATCGGATCTGGCAAACCTGTATCCCGGCCTTACCCTGGCGGCGCTGAACGCCCAACTACCCTCGCTGGACGGCTCCGCCACGCTCAGCGCCAAGGGCACGCTGGGGCAGCTGCCCTTCGTTATTCAAGGCAATACCACCGCGCCAAGCGCCTTCATTCCGCCCGCCCTGCTGCCCGCCAACGCCCCACCCGCCGCCAGCTTCAGCGAAAGCCTGAATGCGAGCCTGGGCAATGCCAGCCTCAGCCTGACTGGCGGCATCGCCACCCCGCGGAACTTAAGCGGCGCCGCCATGGCGTTGACCCTGAATATTCCCGATCTTTCTGCCCTGTCCGCTGCCGCCGGGCAGCCATTGCCCGCCTGGAAGAACATTGTGGTGAAGACCACGCTGATCGACCCTGGCGGACAGGGGCTTGACCACGCCCTCGGGTTGAGCAGCCTGACCGCCACAATGGACAACGCCAGCTTTGGCGGCGATGCCAGCCTGACTTTCAACCCAGCACCCAAGCTGGAGATCGATCTTTCGATTGCCCAGGCCAATATGAACGCGCTGCTGGCCGCCCTGCCACCCGCTCAGGCCGCGCCCGCCGTTGCCATGCCGGCCCAGCCTCAGCCCGCCTCGCTGGTGCCAGATATTGCCTTGCCGTTGAATTTGCTTCGCCAGGCCAGCGCCGATGTACTGCTGAAGGCCGACAGCCTGACCTACGGCGGTGCCACCTACACGGCGTTGCAGGGCCATGCCGTGCTCAACAACGGCGTGCTTACCGTCAACCCGCTCACCGGCCAGCTGCCCGGCGGCGCCGTTTCCGCCTCTGGCAGCATAGATGCCAGCGAGGACCCCGCCGCCGAAACACTAAACATCAACGCCCCGGCTTTGGCGCTCGGCCCCTTCCTGCACGCTTTCAACCTGCCGGATAACGCCCAGGGCACAGTACAAGCGCAGCTTAATGCCTCCGCCCATGGCAATACCCTGCCAGACATGCTGGGCACGGTCACCGGGCGCCTTGGCCTCGCCAGCGTTAACGGCGTGGTGGATGGCAGCGTGCTCAGCAAACTGTTCGGCGGGGCGCTGCAATCCGCCGGGCTGCCTGCCAACCTCGCCGCTACACCTGGGCCGGTTTCCATTCGCTGCGCCGCCCTGGCGGTAGATGCCACCAACGGCAGCGGCACCGTAAAGGCGCTCACCCTCGACTCCAACCGGCTGTTCCTGCAAGGCGGCGGCACGGTGAACTTCGCGGATGAAGCCCTGGCCCTGGTGCTCCAGCCCCGGCTGAAAATTGGCGGCGGCAATGTTGCCATACCGGTGCAGGTTGGCGGCGCTTTCCTCGCGCCCAGTTACAGCGTGGCGTCTCAATCGGCCGTTGCCACGGCGGCGCAGGCGGCCTCGGGCCTTTCGGACGGCAACATGCTGGGCGCCAGCACATTGCTCGGCAAGGCCATGAGCGCCATCACCGGCAGCACCGGCAACACTGGCGATGCCTGCCCCGCCGCGCTCAGCCTGGCGCGGATGGGCAAACCCGGGCCAATGCCATCCTCCCCCGCCAACACCCCCGCCCCCGCAACCGGCACCAGCCAGCCCCAGCAAACCGGTCCACGCAGCCTGCTGAACGGGCTGCTCGGGCCATGAAGCGCTTCTGGACCCACGCCACCCCCTTGGAAGACTCCGGGCTCTATACCGTCCGGCTAGACCAGCGGGTGGTGAAAATGCCCAGCGGCGCAGCTCTGGCCGTGCCCCATCAGGCGCTGGCGGAGGCAATCGCCCAGGAGTGGAACGCCGCCGCCGCCGAATTCTCACCCAACGACCTGCCACTCACCCAGCTTGCCTGCACGGCGCATGAACGCATTCCTCCACACCGGGACTCGATCATCACGCAGCTTGCCGCCTATGGGCTGAACGATTTGCTCTGCTACCGGGCCGAGGGTCCAGCGGCCCTCATTGCGCGCCAGCACGCGGAATGGGACCCCTGGCTGCGCTGGCTGGATACGACCCAGGGGATTGGCCTTATCACCACCTGCGGGTTGATGCCGGTGAACCAGCTACCCTGGACAGCCAGCAAGCTGGAGGCTCTGCTTTCCACCCGCACGGCGTACGAGCTGACGGCGCTGGGGGTGATCATCCCGGCCCTGGGCAGCTTCGTGCTTGGCCTGGCCGCCGCCGAGGAAGCGCTGGATGCGCAAACCGCCTGCGCCACCGCCGCGCTGGACGAGCTGTGGCAAGCCGAACAATGGGGCGAAGACGAAACAGACACCGCAAAACGTGCGGCAACGCTGGCCGATGTGGCTGCCGCCGTGCGCTTCATCAATCTTACCCGCGCATGAAGGCCCTGCTTCTGCTTATTCACGGGCGCGTTCAGAACACTGGCTTGCGCAGGCAAGGCCCACCCTGGGCGGAGGTGACTAGAATCGAGACCACGCCCCGCCCCGGACCAAGCGTCACAAATTTCGAGAAAAAGCCGACAGAGACTGGACCAGCCTAACGGAAACATCTGGCCAGTCTCCGGTTGAGTGTTTATAATCTTAAACGAACCTCAGGATGGAGATGCGACCAGATGAGCACGAACAGCGAAATGATGGCCCGCCGGATAGCCGCCGTGCCGCGTGGTGTGGGCAACGCCCACGCGGTATTCACCGCCAAGGCGGAAAACGCCGAGCTGTGGGATATTGAAGGCAAACGCTATATCGATTTCGCGGGGGGCATCGCGGTGCTCAACACCGGCCACCGCCACCCCAAGGTGATCGCGGCGGTGCAGAAACAGCTGGACGCCTTCACCCACACCTGCTTCCAGGTGACACCCTATGACAGCTATATCGAGCTGGCGGAAAAGCTGAACGCGCTGGCGCCCATTGAAGGCCCGGCGAAAACCATCTTCTTCACCACCGGCGCCGAGGCACTGGAAAACGCGGTGAAGATCGCCCGTGCCCATACCGGCCGCCCCGGCGTGATCACCTTTGCCGGCGGCTATCACGGCCGCACGATGCTGACGATGGCGATGACCGGCAAGGTGCTGCCCTACAAGAAAAAATTCGCCCCGATGCCGGCGGAAATCTATCACGTGCCCTTCCCGCACGAGCAGTTCGCCGTGACGGTGGAAGAATCACTGAAATATATCGAGATGCTGTTCCGCGCGGACATCGAACCCTCCCGCGTTGCCGCCATCACCATCGAGCCCGTGCAGGGCGAAGGCGGCTTCCTGCCGGCGCCAGAGGAACTGCTGGTGGGCCTGCGCAAGATCTGCGACCAGCATGGCATTCTGCTCATTACCGACGAGGTGCAGACCGGCTTTGCCCGCACCGGCAAAATGTTCGCCATCGAGCATAGCGCGATCCGGCCGGACCTCATGACCATCGCCAAATCCCTGGCCGGCGGCTTCCCGCTCTCGGGCGTTATCGGCAAGGCCGAGATCATGGATGCGGCTGAGCCCGGCGGTCTTGGCGGCACCTATGCCGGCTCTCCCTTGGGCTGCGCCGCCGCCCTGGCGGTGCTGGAGGTGATTCGCGAGGAAAACCTCATCGAACGCGCCAACGTCATCGGCGCCCGCATGAAGGCACGGCTGGAAGCCATGTCTCAGCGTAACGACACACACCCCATCTCCGGCATTCGCGGCCCTGGCGCGATGATCGCCTTCGACGTGGTGAAAACCGACGGCACGCCAGACCCCGATGCCACCAAGAAGATTCTCGCCACTGCCAAGGATAAGGGGCTGATCCTGCTCTCCTGCGGGGTGTTCAGCAACGCCATCCGCCTGCTCATGCCGCTCACCATCTCTGATGCGCTGCTTGAAGAAGGGCTGGATATTCTGGAAGCGTCCTTAGCCGTCTAATCCATATGGGCGGCGGCGTGGGCCACGAACCGCGCCGCCGCATCCACCAGATCATCGGCCACGGCCGCGCCCAGCTCCGCACTTCCCGCCGTCCACGCCGCTGCAATCGCCGCCTTCGGCACGGAATCAAATTCAACCGGCGCGTCCACGCTCAGCCCCTCGAAGTCCAGCGCCCCGAAATCCTTCACGCGCAGCCCCAGCAACGCGCCGCCCTCGGCGGTGGCCGCGCCAGGGCGCACGCAATCCGGCCGCAGCGCCATGTTCAATGACAATAACGGCTCTGCCCCATGACCAAACCGTGCGCTCGCGCCAATGCGCCGTTCCATTAACTGCCGGGCGGCCTTCCAGAGATAGAAAGACGGCACCACCAGCCCCTTTTCCTTACGCAGCGCCAGTGTCACCTCATGCACCGTCGGCACATTGCCGCCATGGGCGTTGAGAATCACAACCCGCCTCATCCCCTGGCGCAGCAAACCGCCCAGCAAATCCGTCAGCACACGCCGGAATGTCTCTGGTGCCAAGGCCAGCCCGCCGGGGCTTGAACCAAAATAATCCGCTACGCCAAAGGGCAATACAGGCGCCGCGAAGCACGGCGTTCCCGCTTCCCACGCCCGCCGCGCGATCCGCTCAGCCAAAACATCGGCAAGGTAAAAATCTCCCATTGGCTGGTGTGGACCGTGATCCTCCTGGCTGCCCAGCGGCAGCAGAATGACCGGACAGGCAGACAAAGCAGCGGCAAATTCCGGTGCGGTGAGGTCCTGCAACCGGACAGAGGGCATGGCGTTGGTCATGGCGCCATTCTGCCAGCCATGCTGGACAGTTTCCAGGCGTCCAGGTTAACTCAGCGGCATTTGGAGCCAGAAGATTATATGCCAAGCCACCCCACCGCTTCCACGCTCATTCCCGTGATTCTCTGCGGCGGGTCTGGCACCAGGCTCTGGCCGGTTTCACGCAAGAGCTTTCCCAAGCAGTTCTGGCCGCTTATTTCCGAGGCCCCGATGCTGGCCCAAACCGCCCTGCGCGCCGCCGGGCCAGGCTTTGAGCCACCGATCGTCGTCGCCAACCAGGACCACCGCTTCGTGGTGGCCGAGCAACTGCGCGATGCCGGTATCGAATCGCCGCAGGTTCTGCTGGAGCCTGTGGGCCGCAATTCCGCCCCCGCCATTGCCGCCGCCGCCCTGCTGGCCGCCGAAACCAACCCGCAGGCCGTGCTCTGGATCATGGCCGCGGATGCCGCCATTCAAGACCTGCCCGCCCTGCACGCAGCCTTGGCCAGCGCCACCGCCGCCGCACGGGCCGGGTATTTCGTCACCTTCGGTATGCAGCCCACCGCGCCGGAAACCGGCTATGGCTATATCGTCCAGGGCGCGCCGCTGGAGGGCCTGGAGGGCGTACATAAGCTGGAGCGTTTCATTGAAAAGCCAGATGCCGCCCACGCCGCCGCCATGCTGGCACAAGGCGGGCATCTCTGGAATTCCGGCATGTTCGTATTCCGCGCGGATGTGCTGATCGAGGAGATGCGGTTGCACGCGCCGGATGTGCTAGCCGCCGTGCAAAACGCCGTGGCCGGGCGCAAGACGGATCTTGATTTCATCCGGCTGGACGAAGCTGGCTTCGCCACAGCACCTGATATCTCCATCGACTACGCGATTGCCGAGAAAACCCAAAGGGCCGCCGTGGTGCCGGCTGCGCTGGGCTGGTCGGATGTCGGCTCCTGGTCCGCCCTGGCCGATATCGCCCCTTGCGATAGCGCGGGCAATTTCACGCATGGCGATGTGGTGCTGGAAGGTGCTCACAATTGCTATGCAAGATCCGACGGCAAACTCACCGCCCTGCTGGGCGTAAACGATCTTGTGGTCATCACCACCCAGGATGCCGTGCTGGTGGCGCATAAAAGCGAGGCACAGAACGTCAAGAAAATCGTTGATCGGCTGAAGGCGCAAAAACGGCCTGAGGCCGAGAGCCATAACCGCACCTACCGGCCCTGGGGCTTTTATGAAGGGCTGATCCAGGGCGACCGCTTCCAGGTGAAGCGCATCGTGGTTTGGCCGGGGCGCAAATTATCCCTGCAGAAGCATTTCCACCGCGCCGAACATTGGGTGGTGGTGGCGGGCTCCGCCCTTGTCACCCGTAATGAGGAAGAGCTTCTCATCCGCGAGAATGAGAGCATTTACCTTCCGCTGGGCTGCGTGCACCGGCTGGATAATCCAGGCAAAATCCCCCTCACCCTCATCGAGGTTCAATCCGGCGCCTATCTGGGCGAGGATGATATCGTCCGGCTGGAAGATCATTACGGGCGTAATTAAGCACCCGCCTCTTCCGGCGTGCGCAGCGTGAGCGAGAGCGCGTGCATACCGGTGGAAAACTCCCCTGCCAGCGCCTCGTTCACCGCGCGCTGGCGCGCCACGCGGGAAAGCCCCGCGAACGCGGCGGAAACCATCGTTACCTTGTAATGGGTCTCGCCCGCGGGCAGGCCATGGCGCCCTGCATGGTTGGCATGGCGCCGGCTTTCATCCTCAATCTTCAGCACGGAAGGCTGAAACGCCCCTTCCAGTGCCATTTTCATCCGCTCTACCCTGTTGGTCATCCTCAACTCCGTTATCTGTCCCGCGCCGGGCGCATGGCGGCGCAAAGCATTATTGCCGCGCGCCGCGCGAGCGCGCACATTAGGCGCATGATTTCGTCCGACGACAAGCCGCAGAAAAGACGCCGCGCCTATGCGCCAGACCCGGCCGCCCCCGGACAGCCTTGCGATACGCCGGGCTGCCCGTACGCGGGCGAGTACCGCGCGCCAAAATCACGCACGGCGCTACGCGAGTTCCATTGGTTTTGCCTGGAGCATGTGCGCGCCTTCAATGCCTCATGGGATTACTACAAAGGCATGTCAGCGGATGAGATCGAAGCCTCGACCCGCGCTGATTCCTCATGGCAGCGTCCCACCTGGCCGCTTGGCCAGAACGGCAAGGCCGCGCGGCTGGAAGAAGCGGTAGAGGCTGAGCTGCACGCCTTCGCCTTCGGCAAGCGCCCCCAGAAACCCGCCACACAGGGCGCCCCGCCTGAATTGCGCGAACCTTTGCAGATATTCAGCCTTGCTTGGCCGGTAACGCTGGATGTCGTGAAAACCCGCTATAAGGAGCTGGTGAAACGCCATCACCCGGACGCCAACCATGGCGACCGCAACGCCGAAGAAATTTTAAAGACCATCAACCTTGCTTATGCGGCCCTGCGTGGCAAACTGGCCCCAGCCCAGCACAGGGAAGCGCAAGCCTCGGCCCCTTGAAGGGGCATCCAGCACAGGCCCCGCGCGCCCAGGCGCGAACCATAGGAATTGACTGAATGAACGACGCCGTGACGACCGAAACCCGCTCCCTGCCGACCTCGGCGATCGACCTGCCAGATACCACGGTAAAGGTGAAAGACGTCTTCGGCTTTGAGTCGGATTTGGAGGTGCCAGCTTTCTCGGTGCGCACCGAGCATGTGCCGGAGATCGACACAACCTATAAATTCGACCGCGAAACCACGCTCGCCATTCTGGCCGGGTTCGCCTTCAACCGCCGCGTGATGATCCAGGGTTATCACGGCACCGGCAAATCCACCCATATCGAGCAGGTGGCGGCGCGCCTCAACTGGCCCTGCATCCGTGTGAACCTGGACAGCCATATCAGCCGTATCGATCTCGTCGGCAAAGACGCGATTGTGCTGAAGGACGGTAAACAGGTCACGGAATTCCGCGAAGGCATCCTGCCCTGGGCGCTGCAACACGCCTGCGCCCTGGTGTTCGACGAATACGATGCCGGCCGCCCGGATGTGATGTTCGTGATTCAGCGCGTGCTGGAGGTTGAGGGCAAGCTGACATTGCTGGACCAGAACCGCGTCATCCGCCCGCACCCGGCTTTCCGCCTGTTTGCCACCGCCAACACGGTGGGGCTGGGCGACACCACCGGGCTTTACCATGGCACCCAGCAGATCAATCAGGGCCAGATGGACCGCTGGAACATCGTTGCCACACTGAACTACCTGCCGCACACGCAGGAAGTTTCCATCGTGATGGCGAAGATGGGCTACGACCCGAAGGACGAAGCGGCCAAGAAGCGCGTCAGCGCCATGGTGGCACTGGCGGACCTTACCCGGGCGGGCTTCATCGCGGGAGATCTCTCCACCGTCATGTCGCCGCGCAGCGTCATCACCTGGGCTGAGAACACACGTATCTTCGGCGATATCGGCTTCGCCTTCCGCCTCACCTTCCTGAACAAGTGCGACGAGGCAGAACGCCAGACGGTGGCCGAATATTACCAGCGCTGTTTCAACGAAGAGATCCCGACCGGCCTGCGCAAGAGCGCCTGATGCCCATGAGCGGCAAGCAGGACCAGGACAAGGCGGAAGACTTCAAGCGCGCGACGGCGGGCGCGCTGCGCGCCATGGCGCATAACGCCGATGTGCAGGTGGCCTATCAGCCTGGCCC
>JAGWZS010000202.1 GCA_018971905.1 Rhodospirillales bacterium
AAAATCTACGACAAGCCCCGCGACCTCGCGCAAGCCGCCGCGCATCTGCGCGCGCTCTCCGGCCGCCCGCACGAGCTGGTCACCGCAATCTGCCTGGTGCAGGGCGGCGCGCCGGTCTGGGCGCATGAGGAAAATGCTCATCTCACCATGCGCGGCTTTTCAGAGCGTTTCCTGCAGGATTATCTCGCCGCCGAGGGTGAGGAGATCCTGCATTGCGTCGGCGCCTACCGGCTGGAAGGGCTGGGCGCGCAGCTTTTTACCTGTATCGAGGGCGATTATTTCACGATTCTTGGTCTGCCGCTGCTGGCCTTGCTTGGCGCCCTGCGCGCGTGGGGCGTGGTGGCGGCGTAGCCGGGTTGGCGGCGTCCAGCACGGCCTGAAGTGCCGCCACCGTTTCCGGGTCCAGGTTGCGCAGGCTTTTGGCCAGGCGGTTGGCCAGGGCTGTCTGCTGCGCGGTCAGCCCGGCGCTGTTCAGCTTCAGGCGCGGCCGGGAGAGTTTGGCGAGCGCGCTCAGCTCATCCGCATCATCCCAGATCAACCCGAAAAACTGGCAGATCTGATGGATCAGCCCGGCCGAAGGCGTGCCCCGCCGCCCATGCTCCAGCGCTGAAAGATAGGCGGATGAAACCTGCAGCCCCGCGGCCATGTCCTTCAGCAATATGCCGCGCGCCTGGCGCAAGGCGCGCAGCTTTTCGCCAAACGGCGTCATGCCCGCCGCCGCCGCAGCAGCACCCGCACTGCCCCGGCGTTGCGCGCGTGCGGGTGCGCCAGGGCCAGAATCAGCGGCCGCAATGCTGCGGCGTTCAGCCAGTGCGGCAGCTCCCGCGCCAAAATTTCGCCATTGCCGGTAATAATCTCCACGCAGCGCAAACCGCCTGCGTGGGCCATTTGCAGAAATCGCAGCACCTCCTGGTGGGCCAGCAAAGCGGTGTGGCCATGCAAATCCAGCCTCGCCTCGGCGCGGATCTTCTGGGCGTTGAACCGGCGCCAGGTGGCTTTATCAAGCCCCGCGGGTGTTGCGTTCACCGCCAGCCAGGCGGGCGGTGCCCCTGGTTTGGCGCGCGGCAAAGCGGGTTGGGGCGCGGGGGCCGCAATGCTGGGCGGCGGCGGGGCAGCTGGTTCCGGCGGCCTGGCCTTGCCCGGCATCAGGCTGGTCAGCGTCTGGCTGTAGGCCGCCCATAGCGCCACATCCTCGGCCGAAAGCCCTTTTAATTTGCGTGGCGTTTTCCGCATGGCCGCGTTGCCACTCCCGCCCGTCACGCCCCCGCGGGCGGCTTGAAAAACAGCGCCGCCGCGGCCGCGTGGGCCTGCTTGGCTTTTATCGCCTCGCGCACCCGGCCTATCTCGGCCTCCAACTCTGTAATGTAGAGTGTCAGCTCCTCCACCCCCAGGCTGTCCAGCACAGGCGGTTCCAGCAGTTTTTTCTTGGCGGGCGGCAGGTCTTCTTCGGAAATTGTCATGAATCGGTCTTGACCTCAGGGTAGCGCGGGCTTGATAAGCCCCGCCAGTTGAACTTGCGAGGCCGAAGCGAGTAACTATGTCCGTTCCGGGCGCCTCGGCCCGAAACGTATGAAGGTATCCGATCCATGTCCCTGCCCCTTATGCCCAAAGCTACCGCAGTCTGGCTGATTGACAAGACCGGCCTCACCTTCGAGCAGATCGCCGATTTCTGTGGGATGCACCCGCTGGAGGTCCAGGCCATCGCGGATGGCGAGGTGGCGCAGGGCATCAACGGCTACGACCCCGTGGCCAACAAGCAGATCACCGCGGAGGATATCCAGCGTTGCGAGGCTGATTCTTCCCGGCGCCTCAAGCTGCTGCCGCAGCCCGAACTGCACAAGAAGCAGAAGGGCGGCCGCTATACCCCCGTGGCCAAGCGTAACGACCGGCCAGACGCCATCGCCTTCCTGCTGCGCTCCTACCCGCACCTCACCGATGCGCAGATCGTCAAGCTGCTCGGCACCACCAAGGACACGATCCAGAAAATCCGTGACCGTTCCCACTGGAACAGCGCCAACATCAAACCGCGCGACCCGGTGATCCTCGGCCTGTGCAAACAGGCAGACCTGAACGATGCCGTTGCCGCGGCCAATGAACGTTTAACCCGCGAAGGGCTCACCCCCCCGCCGCCGCCTGCCCCAGGCAGCGAAGCCGCCTGAAGCCGCGGAAAAACCGCACGAAAAAGGGGGCCATTTGGCCCCCTTCCCGTATTCGCTTTTTGCTACTGCGTTCTCAGCCGTTCCATTTCTTCCTTGAGCCGCAATTTTTCCAGCTTCAGGCGGGATATCGCCGTCACATCGGGCTGTGGCCGCCGGTCTTCGGCGGCAATCTGGTTCTCAAGGTTGGCGTGCCGCCCCTTCAGGGCGTCGAGACGCGATTGCAGGTTCATGGTGTAAGCTGTCTCCTGTGGCTATGGCCATCGAAACTCCGGGCCGCCCCCAATTTCTCAGCAAGCCAGGCCCGGAGGTACAGGCTAAACCCGATGCCGCCGCACTGTCACCTAAAATTCTGGCCAGGCCGTTCGCCCCCAGATCAATTTTGGGGATAACCGAATTTTTCCATCACCTGGCCATGCGCCGCCCAAATCTTCGCGGCTTGTGCGGCGGACAGTTTTTCCCGCCAGCCGCCGGCCTTGCCTGAGCGGAAAAATTTTCCGCACCTGGCCCCGCTGGCCTGGTAGCCCTCCCGCGCTTCCTGGTCCGCCAGCGTATCAAAACGGCTGAACGCAATGGCCCGGTGCAGCCGCTCGGGCTCCGGCGTGGCATCCGCGGCACCCAGAAACCGGATAACCCGCCCAAACCCCCGTACCGGGTCCGCCAGAAGGTCCTCGTAACGCACCAGCAGCCGCCGGGGAGCCGCCACCCAGGAGAGCGCGTGAGACGACCAGGAGGACAGCAGCTCGAACACCTGCACCCCGTCGCTGGCATTGGCCGCGCCATCATTGCCCATGAAATCGATGATCTCGTCCACATCCTTGCCGGTGAACGCGGCGTAGGAAAGGGCCACATCCCTTGGGTCGCGCACGATATAAATTGCCCCCGCCGTGACCCCTGGCGTGCAGAGAGAAACGCCGTGAACCGATAAATTCGCGTTATGGGTTTTCACGAAAACAAGGTCGTCATGCAGTCTGGTCAGTTCCGCATGAACCTCCGGGCGCTTTGCCTGCACCGTGTGCGGGTCCATCACCTCTCCCGGGGTCCCGAAAAACGCCGCCGCGCATTCAGCCACGGAAAAATCCACCAGGCTGTTGATGCTATGCGGCGTATCGGCATTGACGATGTAGTTATGCAGAAACGCCCGCACCCAGGTGTTGCCGGATTTCGGGTAGGAGGCGAGCCAGACGAGCTTGCCCATGGCTGCTCAGGCCGCCTCGGCGGCTTCCTCGGCCGGCTGGTCCTGCCCGAACAGGAAGTCGATATCGTCCGCGTTGAACGCCATGCCGCCCGCCTCCTGGAAGGCGATGCTGGCCAGCTCCGCCTTGCGCTGCTGCAATTCCAGAATCCG
>JAGWZS010000203.1 GCA_018971905.1 Rhodospirillales bacterium
GCCAAGCGCTTCCAGATTCAGGAGAAGCTGACAGCACAGATTGCCAACACCATTCAGGAGGTGTTGCAGCCGCGCGGGGTGGCGGTGGTGATTGAGGCGAACCATCAATGCATCTCCACTCGCGGTGTGCACAAGCCGGGGGTGAGCATGGTAACCAGCCACATGCTGGGTGAATTCCGGGACAATCCCTCCACCCGCCGCGAATTTCTGGCGATGATCCAGGGCCGGAGCTGTACGGCAGAGTGAGGTGAGTCCACGCACGCCATGCTGATATTCAGGCCAGGCCCTGGCGATTTTGGCCGGGGGGGCGTATGCCCCGGGGGCCAAGCTTAGAGGAGCCGATCCGTGCCCAGCCAATCCGCCAGCCAGGCAAGCCAACCCTTTGATGCCGCGCCCCCCGCGAACGCCGCCGCCAGCCCGGCCAACCGCAGGCTGGTGGCCGGGTGGCTGTTTCTGCTCGCCTTCATGATCTGGGTGATGGTGGGCATTGGCGGTTATACGCGGGATTCCGGCTCGGGCCTTTCCATCATGCGTTGGGAGCCGATTATCGGCGTATTGCCGCCGATGAGCCAGAGCGCCTGGGCCAAGCTGTTCGCGCTGTATAAAACCATCCCGCAATACCAGATTCTGCATCCTGGCATGGGGCTGCACGGTTTTAAGCAGCTGTTCTGGCCGGAATATTTCCACCGGCTCTGGGGGCGGCTGATGGGCGTGGTGCTGCTGCTGCCGCTGGTGGTTTTTGCCATCACCGGCCGCATAGAGAAACGCCTCGTCCCCTGGCTGGTGCTGCTGTTTTTCCTGGGCGGGCTGCAAGGGCTCATCGGCTGGCTGATGGTTTCCTCAGGTTTTGACCCGGATTCTACCGCCGTGGCGCCAGGCTGGCTCTCGCTGCATTTTTTCGGCGCGATGTTCCTGTTCAGCGCGGTGCTATGGACGGCCTTTACCGTCACTGCACCGGAACCCGCTCGCTATGCAGGCTTCAAGGGCCTGCGCGGCCATAGCATTGGCTCTTTCGTGATGCTGCTGCTGGCCATGCTGGGCGGCACCATTGTCTCCGGTATTCACGGCATTGCGGATTTTTCCGTGGCCAAACAGATTGGCACCGGCCAGCCTCCCGCCGGTTGGCCCGCCGGGTTGTTTACCAACCCGGCCACGGTGATCTTCGACCATCAGGGCTTGGCGGTGCTGGCTTCGTTCGCCATTCTCGCCATCACCGTGCGGGTGCTGCGCCGCGAGGCGCCGCCGCCGGTGCGCGACGCCGCCTTGCTGGCAGGCGGATTGGTGGTTTTGCAATTCGTACTGGGGGTGACCGCGCTGGTTTCCGGCAAGATCGACCTTGGCGTGGTGCATCAGATGAATGCCGTGCTGCTGATGGGCGCGATGCTGCTGCTCATCCACCGCCTGCGGGGTGCGACACGTTGAAAGCAGACCGTGCCGTCGGGAACTGGCTCCTGCTGCTGGCCGTCATGGTGTTTGGCATGGTGGTGGGCGGCGGTCATGCCCGCACCATCGGCGCGGGGTTCAGCATCCAGGTCTGGCGGCCGTTCACCGGTTTCATCCCGCCCGTGAATGCGGCGGAATGGAACCATCTGTACGGCTTGTTCCAGCAAACAGCACAGTATCAAGCCCACCCGATCGGCATGGCGCAGTACAAAGCCCTGTTCTGGCCGATGTTCCTGGACCGCTGCTGGGGCCGGCTGATGGCGCTGGTGTTTCTTATCCCCTTTGCGGTGTTTCTGCTGAAAGGCCGGATTCAGCGCAAATTGGCGCTGTGGCTGGGGTTCATTTTTCTGCTCGGAGCGGGCCAGGCCACCTATGGCTGGTATATGGTGCGCACGGGCCTGTATCCCGGCGTGCTCTCGCCGCCACCGGAATGGGCGGCGCCGCATCTGCTCTTCGCCATGGCGATTCTCCTACTTCTGCTCTGGACGGGCCTTACCCTGCGCAACCCCGAGCCGGTGCGGATTGAGGGCGCTGTTACGCTGCGCGGTTTTTCCACAGCCACGGTGGCGTTAATCTGGGTGACGATGGGGTTTGGCGCGCTGGTTGCGACCTCCGGCGCGCTGCATGTGTATAATTCCTTCCCCACCATGGATGGCGCCTGGACGCCGCCGGATATGTTCGGCCAAGCGCCGTTCTGGATGAATTTCATCATTAACAAGGGCCTGGTGCAGTTCTGCCACCGGCTGCTGGCCACCATTACCGCGCTTACCGCTCTCATTACAGCGGTGCTGGGTTTGCGAATGCAGCTGCCGCCCGCCACGCGGGATTTATTTCTGCTGCTGGGCGGGCTGGTGGCGTTGCAGTATGTGCTCGGCATGGCGACACTTGTACTGGGAAATAACGAGCTCGGTTTTGTGCATGAGCTGAATGCCGTGCTGCTGTTCGCCTCTGCCATTGGTGCGCGCCATGGCTTGCGCGGCGCGGCGGCGGCGCCCGCCCGAGCCTTCGCCCCGGCGGAATAGGAGTGTTTTGAGATGAGTGACGCGCTGAACAAGGCAGACGAACTGTTCCACGGCCCCCAGGGGCTGGATCTGGAGGCCGCGCATAAGCACATCGCCACGGCGCTGGATGGTACGGATGATGGCGAGTTGTTCCTGGAGTACCGGGAATCGGAATCCATCTCGCTGGATGATGGCCGTATCCGCGCCGCCTCTTTCGACACGCGAAGAGGCTTTGGCCTGCGCGCCGTGCTCGGCGAGGCCGCCTATTTTGCGCATGCCGGGGACCTTTCCGCCCCGGCATTGGCCCGCGCGGCGGAGACCATCCGCGCCGCCAAGGCCATGGAGCATAGCGTTTCCGCGGGGGACCCCGCCCCCGCTAATGCCCCGCTTTACGAGGGCGTGAATCCGCTGGGCGAAGCCCCCTTCGCGGACCGCGCGGCATTGCTGAAGCAGATTGACGATTTTGCCCGCGCGGCGGATTCCCGCGTGGTGCAGGTGATGGCCAGCATTGCCGGGGAATGGCAGGTGATCGAGATCATCCGTGCCGGTGGCGCCCGCGTGGCGGATATTCGCCCGCTGGTGCGGATTAATATTTCCGTGGTGCTGGAGGAAAACGGCAAGCGCGAATCCGGCAGCCATGGGGCGGGCGGGCGCTCCGGATACGGCGCTTATATCGAACCGGATTTCTGGCAGAACGCGGTGCGCGAGGCGATCCGCCAGGCGGAGGTGAACCTGCACGCTGTTGCCGCCCCGGCGGGCGAGATGCCGGTGGTGCTGGGCTCCGGCTGGCCCGGCATTCTGCTGCATGAGGCCATTGGGCATGGGCTGGAGGGGGATTTCAACCGCAAGCAGACTTCGGCTTTCGCGGGGCTGATGGGCAGCCGTATCGCCGCCCCGGGTGTGACGGTGGTGGATGACGGCACCATTCCCAACCGCCGCGGCTCGCTCACCATCGACGATGAGGGTACGCCGACCTCCCGCACGGTGATGATTGAGGACGGGATTCTCACCGGCTTCATCCAGGACCGGCAGAATGCCCGCCTGATGAACAT
>JAGWZS010000204.1 GCA_018971905.1 Rhodospirillales bacterium
CGAGCCAGCCCGGGCCTTTGGCGAGCAATCGCTCGAACGGCTGCACCGCAAGCTGCGCAAACGCGGCAAACACCTCGCCAGCCTCACCCCGGAGCGCCGCCACCGCGTACGCATAGACCTAAAAAAGCTCAGATACGCGGCGGAATTTTTTAGCGCGCTGCTGGAACCACGGCAGCGCGTGCGCCAATTCCACCACGCCGCTTCCGCCTTGCAAGACGAGCTCGGCAAGCTCAACGACATGGCAACCGCCGAGGATATGGCGCGGCGGCTGCACGGAGATTCACCAGAAGCCATCCGGGCGCTGGGCATCGTTCTGGGCTGGGCCGCGCACGCGGCACGTGGCGAACCACGCGCCATTGCCTCCGCCTGGAAAGACTTCCGGAAAGTAAAGCCTCTGGCATAATGTCTAAAGTGCGATGACTTCAGGTTCGCGCGCTTTGCGAGCGGAACTGAAGTCTAAATCGTCCTCTGCTTCATTGGTCAGAGACGGATTCAAACATGAGAGCGATCGCCGGGGTGATTCGATCTCATGTCATCCGGTTCTAACAAGCAGCGCCTCAGCCGCAGGCAAATCCGGCGCTCCGGTAACACAAGCAGAGCCGCTTGCCCGGCGCCAGCATCGCCTGCTTCTCAGGGCAGGCGGGCATGGAGGCAGGCACAGGCGGCAAAGGCGAATCTGCCAGCGGCGTTAACCAAAAATCCGGCATGTTGGCGATGAAGCCCTGGCGGAGCTGTTCCACCTCGGCTTCGGTTTTGCCAATGGCGGCGGCATTGAAAAAGCGCGGGTCACGGGTGAAGATGAGATAAGCCTGGGTTTCGTTCAGCATCAGCTCGGTCAGGCTGGTATCGTACCCCTGGCGGCCAAGAAACGCGGTAAAGGCCGCGCGGTCATCTGGCGTAAGACTGGCCCAGAACTGCTCCACGTAATGGCGGTATTCCGGAACGGTGTAGAACGCGCCATGAGAAATCTCATGCCGCAAAATCACCGCGCGCATTTCAGGTGAAACATCGCCGCCCGCGCCAGGCAACGTGATAATGGCGCCATTGGCGCCTGGTTGCAGCCAGCCGAGCTGCCGCAGAAGCTGCTTCAGCCATAATTCCTGAGGGTAGAGCGCGATGCCTTCCGACTGCGCTAGCGCGAAGAACCGCGCAAGATCGGCGGCCTGATAATCATGTCCGTAATAATAGCTCGCCACCGTATCGCCGCCGGCGGTAATGGCGGCGTCCAGCGCCGCATCGTTAAGCAAACGGTCATGCGGCACACCGGCTTTTTCAACGAACGCGGCCACGCGGTCCAGCGTGAGGCCCTGGGCCAGCAGGGAGGGAAAATCGATGACCACGACGCTTTTGTCCGGTGCCAGATAGGTCACGATGGTTTTGCAGGGCTGGGTCTGGTCGATTTCGGCTTCGGTGGCGGTACCGATGGGAATGGGCTTTGCCCCGCGTTGCCACCAGAATGCGCCAAGCCCAGCCGCCGTAAGCAAGGCGGCACTGCCGCCTAAGCCGACGTAAAACAGAGACCGGCGCCGCATCGGTCTCGCCGGCGCAGAGGCCCGGACAATGATCGTATCGTCCTCATTACCCGGCCGCCCCCGCATAACGGGTGATTATTGGCCGATATTGATGATCTCGACGCGCCGGTTCTGGCGGTTGGGCGTGTTGGGTGGAGTCTGCACGGCAAGGTCCGCCTCACCCACGCCGCTGGCCTGCAGGCGCGACCCGGCAACACCGAATTTGGATTGCAGATAGGATTTCACCGCATCCGCCCGCTGCTCGGAAAGAGTCTGGTTCTGCGCGGCGGTGCCGGTTGTGTCCGTATGGCCGACGATTTTGAAATTATACGCGGCCAACTGCTGGCTGGTGAGCGCCTGGCCAAGCTGGTCCAGCGCGGCCTTTGCCTGCGGCGTGAGATTGGCGGAGCCGGATTGGAAATCCACAATCAGATTGGCCGAGGGCGAGGTGGGCATGGCCTGGGGCGCGGCTGGCGCGCTCATCGCCGGCATGGAAGCCGGGCTGGCCTGCATGGCCGGAGCCGGCATTGCCCCGGGGCTGATGGGCTTGATGCCGCGCGTGGTGGCGCTGAGCGAGCCGTCCGGTTTTAACTGGTTGATGAGTTGCTCGGCGCTGGGATTGCTCTGCGCCAGCGCTGGGCCACAGAGCACCGCGGCGAACAGCACACCGGAGAGAGCGGTGGAAAAATAGGTTTTGCGCATGGTCTGGAACCTCCTCAGTTGGCCAGGATTGTAGCCGCGAACAGATAATTTGGCGAGAGCAACGAAACCGCTCAGGCTGAAAGCCGCTCCACTGTCTCAGCGGTGAACATCGCCTCATCCACCATGGCGCGCCCTTTGATTGTGGCGGTGGAGGATGGAACCCAGCTGGTCCAGCCAAGGCGCGGGGCGCCCGCTCCGCCGCCCAGGCTGAGAGGCGGAATTTCTCGCGCATCCAGCACCAGATTGATGGCGAAATCCGCTTCCCACCCCACATAGGCGCGGATGAGCGAGACTAAAGCGGGCAGGCGCGGTTTGTCCGGCAGCAGCGCCTCGAATCCCGTGCGGGAGAGCGGGCCGATGCGCACAATAAATCGCGCCTGCTGGTCCCAGGCGCGGGTGCCGATGGCGATGTTGCGGCTAAGTTCGCAGAACGCCCCCGGATTGCGGCCACGCGGCAGGCGGCTTTGCTGGTCTGGCGCTATGGGCAGCCAGGCGCCGGCGAATTCCTGAATTTCCACTGGGCGGCCAAGATAATCCGCCACCATATTGGTAAGGCGGCTAGCAGAGCGCGTATGGGCCGAGAAGAAACCGGCATAATAGCGCAGCGCATCCGCCTCCACGGCGAGGCGGTTTTCCAGATGCGCCGTGCCGTAGCCGGTCAGCGCCAATATGCCGGCGCCGACAGGCTCCTCCACCCCCGCCTGCGCGGCCTGCTCGGCGGAGCGGGGCAGGCGGTATTTCGTACCCGCCAGGGCAAAAGCGGCCACGAGGCGCTGGGCCAGAAGATCGAAAAAATCCAGCACGGCGCGGGATTTGTTCCTGTGGGCCTGGGCTAGAAGCTCGGTGTACCAGCGCGGCATTTCGGCCGAGGGACCGGTGAGGCCGATGAGCGTTGTCACCAGCTTCGCGCGGCGGCCTTGCTGGGGGGCTTGGGCTTCCAGTACCTCGGCGGCAGGCTGGGCAAGACTGGGCGGGGCGGCGAAGCTGATCGCGTCGTCCTTGCGGCGACCTTTTGCGGCCAAGCGCAGCAGGCGCACCGCCGCGTCGAACCGGAACAGATGCGGCGAGGCCGCAAGACGTTCGAGGGGGGATTTCAACGCCATGGGCTAGAGCAGCACCCTGGCCCCGGCCCGAGGTGGAAACCGCACTTCCTCTTCCGGCTTGCCGCGCAGCCGCACAGACGTGCGGACAAAGGAATTGATGCTGGCGTGCAGGGCGAGAAACCGCGCCAGCACCGCCGCC
>JAGWZS010000016.1 GCA_018971905.1 Rhodospirillales bacterium
ATGAGCCGGAGGCCGCACCGATCAGCCTCATCCATGCCGCACGCGGCCAGATGCCGCTCAAGATGCGGCGCTTCCTGGATTTCTCGGCGCCACGGTTAAGGCAGGCACTTGCGGAGCTGGAGAGAAGCGACTGAACCTTCCGGTGCGTCGGGGCCGTTACGAGACTCCGAGGCCCACATGAGCGCGGAACGACCTTGACGCTGGGCAGCGGGGTGACCTCGCACCAGTCGGGCGATATCGCTGCGCGCGGCGGCGCCGCGCAATCCCACAAGTCACGCTGATGAAAGGCTCCTGACGAATCGACATTCAGCGAATCCAAATCATGCTGCTTGCCAGTTGAACATTGGCTAAGAAGTAGATTTCCCGGCGATCATAGCGTGTTGCGATGCGTCGGAAGTGTTTCAGCTTGTTGAAGAATCTCTCGATCCTGTTTCTGAGTTTATAGGCTTGTTCGTCGTGTGGAATTTGGACTTTGCGGTTTCGCTTGGACGGGATGACCGCTTCGATTTCTGCCTGTTCGATGATTTCGCGCAGCTCATTGGTGTCGTAAGCCTTGTCGGCAATCACGCCACCCGCGGTTTGGCCGTCCAGCAGGTCAGCCGCGGTGGTACAGTCGTGGGCCTCTCCGCCAGTCAGGATGAAGCGCAACGGCCGGCCCTCAGCGTCCGTGAGGGTGTGGATTTTCGTGGTCAACCCTCCTCTGGAACGCCCCAAGCCTGATTCTTTGCCCCCCTTTTCCGCTCGCTGCCTGCTGATGGGTACGAACCACGGTACTGTCTAACATGAGATACTGATTATCAGCATCACTTGCCAGATCCTCAAAGATACGTTCCCACACCCCGGCTTTGGCCCATCGGGTAAAGCGTTTATGGACGGTTTTGTATTTGCCATATCGTTCCGGCAGATCATGCCAATGCGCACCCGAGCGGATCACCCAAAGAACTCCATTCACAAACAACCGATTATCAGCCCCCGTCCGGCCAGGATCAGAGGCTTTACCGGCAATCAACGGGGCAATCCTGGTCCATTGCTTCTCAGAAAGCTCGTAACGCTTGGTCCCCATGATCGGCTCCAGATTATCGAATCTGGAGCCGATCATGGCGCAGCGTCTTTACCTCGCCTGAGGTCGCTTCCCGCGCTGTATCACCCGCCAGGCGGCGCTTGCCCGCTTCAAGGAATTCCTTGAAGCAGAACGGCGCAAAAAAGAAAAACCCACCTACCTGGGTGGGTTTTGCAGCGGCCTGTTAGAGCAAATCGGGGCGGGATAGGTCCGCGCCGATATGTTCGCCACCGCGTGCCGCCGCTAGTTTTTCCTGGCGGTGCCGCTCTCTGTAGCTGGTGCGCTGCTCATCGCTGCGTTCGCCATGGCAGGCGGGGCAGCTCACACCCTCCTCAAACAGAGGGGATAAAAATTCAGCCTCGTTCACCGGGCGGCGGCAGGCGTGGCACAGGCTATGCTTGCCAATTGCCAGGCCGTGCTCCACCGTCACGCGCTGGTCGAATACGAAACACGCGCCTTGCCAAAGACTCTCCTCTGGCGGCACGTCCTCCAGATATTTCAGGATACCGCCCTCAAGATGATAAACCTCATCAATGCCTTCGCTTTTCAGAAAGGCGGTGGATTTTTCACAACGTATGCCGCCGGTGCAAAACATCGCCACTTTTGGCGGCGTGCCTTCGCCCAGTAATTTTTCTCGTACCGCGCGGAACCAAGCCGGGAATTCCCGGAAGCTTTGCGTGCCTGGATTGATGGCGCCAGCAAAACTGCCAACGGCAACTTCATAATCATTGCGCGTGTCGATCAGAATCGTTTCCGGTTCGCGGATAAGGGCGTTCCAGTTTTGCGGTGAAACATAATGCCCCGTACCCCGCAGCGGATCGATATCCGGCTGGCCCATGGTGACGATTTCACGTTTGATTCTTACTTTCAGCCGATGAAACGGCAGCGTGGGCGCGCGGGAGAATTTGGCCGTGATGGCAGCACAACCAGGCAGGCGCTTGATATGGGCGAGCACATCTTCGATGGCGGCATCAAAGCCGGCGATGGTGCCGTTGATTCCCTCCGGGGCAAGGATGATTGTGCCCTTAACGCCCCGTGCCTGGCAAAGCTGCACCAGCCCGGTTTGAACGGCGGCGCAATCAGCAATTGGCACAAACTTATAAAGTGCCGCGACACAGATGGGCAGGTGAGGAGGTGGCTGAATCATCGGCCTGGCGTCGGGCTATTGGCTGAAGGCGTTTCCAACTTGATGCGCCGTATGCACAATGGCATCGCCGGTGGCATTGGCGCCATCGCTGAAGCCCTTTCCGATATCATCGAAACCGCTGCCGATATGGCTCTGTCCAAGATTGTCGCCGGCGGCGTTGAAATCTTCTTGCGCGCGACGGCCATTGGCATTGCAGGCGGCAAGAGCCAGGGGCAGGGCAAGCAGGCACAGGCGAGACAGCCTCATCTAAGCGGTTCCTTTCATGCCGCATGTTTGCCTGCCCGGCGCCGGATTTTCAATAGGACCAGGGTGGGCATTGCCGTGGCAGGTTGGCCGCGTGCAGAATGCGCGGCGTATTTTGTTTTAGTAAAGGAGGCCCCGCATGACCATCCCGCGCATTGTTTTGCCAAATGGCGTTGACGCTCCGGCCCTTGGCCAGGGAAGCTGGTACATGGGCGAGGATTCGGTAGCGGCGCGCACCGAGATTACGGCGCTGCAAGCGGGGATCGACCTTGGCATGACGCTGATCGACACGGCGGAGATGTATGCCGATGGCGGTGCGGAAGAGGTTGTCGGCCAGGCTATAACCGGCCGCCGGGACGGCGTGTTTCTGGTCAGCAAGGTGTATCCGCACAATGCGTCGGCCAAGGGCATTCCGCTGGCGTGCGCGCGCAGCCTGAAGCGGCTCAGAACAGACAGGATCGACCTCTACCTGCTGCATTGGCGGGGCGCCTATCCGCTGGCGGAAACGGTGGATGCGTTTGAGCGCCTGCGCGACGCTGGGCATATCGGCGCCTGGGGTGTATCAAACTTCGATACCGCCGATATGGCGGAACTAGCCCGGCTGCCATCGGGCGGGGCCTGCGCGGTTAACCAGGTGCTTTATAATCCCGAGGCACGCGGAATAGAGTTTGACCTGCTGCCCTGGTGCAAGGCGGGTGGGGTTCCGGTGATGGCCTATTCACCGCTTGGCCAGGCGGGTCGGCTGTTAAGGTCGCCGGCGCTTGTGCAGGTTGGCAAGAGGCACGGGGTTTCCCCGGCGCAGGTCGCTTTGGCCTGGAGCCTGCGTGGCGGCACGACGATCGCCATTCCCAAGGCAAGTTCCATCGTCCACGTGCGGGAAAATGCCGCGGCAGTGGATATCCGGTTAACGGATGCCGATCTCGCGACGATTGACGCGGCCTTTGCACCGCCGCGCCGCAAACAGCCATTGGCCATGCTGTAACCGGGAGTACGGCTAAAGCGGTATCAGGGGCCCGGGCTGTATTGCCCTGGCCTGCAACTGGTTCCAAAATCCCCACACAGGCTTGGCTCCGGGTTCGATTGTCTATGGTTTAGCATAGGCTTCTGGCCTGAGTAGAAGCGGAAAAAATCCAGCTCGCTGGCACAGGTGGCGTTCTGAAATTCCGCATGGCGCATGGCTTCCAGCACGGCCTTGGGGGGCGCATAGGCGGCTATTGTGCGCCAGTGATAATCCATGAGCGCCTTGGCCTGGTGGTTGCGTGCGGCGAGTGCGGAAATGGCTGGCAGTACCCCGCCAACAAATGCGCCTGCCACCAGTTTAACGAAGGGATGGGAGGGAGAGCTAATCTCCAGCAGCACCAGCTTTCCGCCTGGCCGCAACAACCGCCGCGCTTCGGCCAGTGCCTGGCCAATGTCGGAAAGATGCCGCAGGGCGTAGCCCATGGTCACGAAATCGGCGATGCCATCGGCCAGGGGCACTGCCTCTGCCGTGGCTTGAAGCAGCGGGATACGCAAGGTTTTTCGTGCCTGGTCGAGCATGGCTTCGCTAAGGTCGATCCCGATCAGCGTGCCGCGCCCCTGCATCAGCCTTTGCGCCTGCCGTGCCAGCAGGCCGGTGCCGACAGCCACATCCACCACCACCATGCCTGGTCCAACCCCGGCCTGACGCAGGCAGGTGCGCCGGTACCAGGCACCGGAGCCCAAGGAAAAGATCTGGTTGATCAGGTCGTAATGCCGGGCAAAGCGGTTGAATAAGGCCCGCGCCGCCCCCGGGCGGCGGGCCGGGCTGGCGTAATAGCGGGTGATTTCATCAGGTGAAGCCGCCGCCTCGGGCTGATCTTGAGGGTTGGACATGGCGGCGCACCTATGGCTTAACAGAAGCAAGACGAGTTTCGGCGGATATGGCGGCCCGGTCAATGTTCCGGGGTAAGGGGCAGGCAGGTGACGGAGCGGCAGAGCGTGATCCCGGCCGATTGTGATGTGTTCGTTATTGGCGGCGGGCCGGCTGGTTCCACCGCTGCTGCCATGCTGGCGCAGGCGGGGCTGCGCGTGGTACTGGCGGATAAGGACAAGCACCCGCGCTTTCACATCGGCGAATCCCTGTTGCCGCATAACCTGCCGCTGCTGGACCGGCTTGGTGTACGAAGCCAAATTGAAACCAGCGGGATGCGCAAGCACGGCATCGAGTTTGTCTCGCCCTATCATGGCAAGAGTGTGCGTTACGATTTCGGCCATGCGCTGGACAAGCGCTTTCCCTATTCCTTCCAGGTGCGGCGCTCCAGCTTCGACGAGGTGCTGCTGCGTAATGCCGCCGCCAAAGGGGCAGAGTTGTTCGAGGAATGCCGGGTGAATGACGTGGCGTTTCCTGAGCAGGGCGACCCGGTGATTACCGCCAGCCTTGCCGATGGCGGCACCAGGCAATGGCGGGCGCGGTTTGTGATCGACGCTTCGGGGCGCGATACGATGCTGGCTTCGAAACTCAACGTGAAGGAGCGCAACCCGCGCAACAACAGCGCCGCGCTTTTCGGCCATTTCACCAACGCCCGCAGGCTGGAAGGGCGGGATGAGGGGCATATCACCATCGTCTGGTTCGACCATGGCTGGTTCTGGTTTATCCCGCTCTCCGATGGCACAACGAGTGTGGGTGCGGTTTGCCCGGCGGAGGTTTTTAAAAATCGCGGGGCGGATCTGGAGAGTTTTTTCCACTCGCTCATTGCCTCCAGCCCGGAGATGGCGGACCGGCTGAAGGATGCCACGCTGCAAGGCAACGTGACCGCCACGGGAAATTACTCCTATTACGCCAAGCAGCTTACCGGAGATCGTTTTTTGCTGGCGGGCGATGCGGCGGCGTTTATCGACCCGGTGTTCTCAACCGGCGTGTATCTGGCCATGCTCTCCGGCTTCTGGGCGGCGGAGGCGGCGCAAGTTTGCGTGGCGGCGCCGGCAAAATCTGCGAAAGCTTTGCGCCGCTATGAGGCGCGTACGCGCGGCGCGGCGAATGCCTTCACCTGGTTCATCTATCGCATCCGTCAGCCGGCGATGCGCAATCTCTTCATGTCCCCGCGCAACATGTTCCGGGTGGAGGAAGCCGTGCTGGCGTTGCTGGCGGGTGGTATTTTCGATGGCTGGAAGGTGCGTGGCAGGCTCTATATTTTTCGGATGATCTATTACATCACCAAGCTCTCACATCTGCGTTTCCGCCTCTCGGACGATCCGCGCAAGGATGTGGGGGGCACGCGCGCGGCGCTGGAGAACTGAATATAAAAGGGCTGGTTCTCATCCCCAGCTATAATAGCGGGGTGAAGTTGCGTGAAACGGTGGAGGCAGCGCGCGCTGCCTGGCCGAGCGTATGGCTGGTGGTGGATGGCAGCACGGACGGTTCGGCGGACGGGCTGATGGATGCGCCGGACTTTGGGGTGATCCGGCGTGTCCACAACGGCGGCAAGGGCGAAGCGGTGCTGGCGGGGCTGCGCAAAGCGGTGGGGGCGGGTTTCACCCATGTTCTGGTGATGGATGCGGACGGGCAGCATCCGGCAGAGGAAATTCCCCGCTTTATGGCGCTAGCTGAGGCCAGGCCGGAGGCAATGATCCTCGGCGTGCCCCGTTTTGAGGCCAATGCACCGCGTATTCGCGTATGGGGGCGCGGGATTTCCAATATCATCGTGCGCGTTATGTCTGGCGCCAGGATCGAGGATGCGCTGTTCGGATTTCGCGTTTATCCCGCGGCGGCTTTGCTGCGCGTGATGGAGGCCAGCCCCGGCATGCGCGGCTATGACTTTGATGCGGAGGCGGTGGTGCGGCTGGTCTGGGCGGGCGTGCCGGTGGCCAACCAGCCAGCACCCGTGCGGTATTTTTCAAAGCAGGATGGCGGCATTTCGCATTTCCGTTATGGGCAGGACAATGCGCGGCTGGCGCGCATGTATGCGCGGCTGTTCGCGGCCTGGGCCTGGCGGCGTTTTAGGCCATCCCGCCATTGATGTTGAGAAGCTGGCCGGAAATATAGCCCGCCTTCTTAGATGCCAGGAAGCTGACCAGATCCGCCACTTCCTCCGGCGTGCCGGCGCGCTGCATGGGCACCATCCGGGCCAGCACGTCCTTCGGGAACAGTGCTTCCGTGGCGGGGGAGGCAATGATGCCGGGGGCTACCGTATTCACGGTGATGCCCCGGCTCGCCAGCTCCAGGCTAAGCGTCCGCGCGGCGCCGTGCAGCCCGGCCTTGGCGGCGGCGTAATTCGCCTGACCGCGATTACCCATCACCGCCGCAACGGAGGAGATGTTGATAATGCGCCCCCAGCGCGTGCGGATCATCGGCATCAACAGGGGCTGGGTGACGTTGAAGAAGCCGTTGAGCGAAACGTCGATCACGCGGTGCCATTGTTCGGCGCGCATCCCCGGCATCACCGCATCGTCATGGATGCCCGCATTATTCACCAAGATCTGGACCGGTCCGGCGGCGAGGATCTTCTCCAGCGCGGCATTGGTTGCCCCTGCGCTGGTGATGTCGAACGACACTGCCTGCGCGCTGAGCCCGGCGCAGATGAAATTCTCTGCCAGTGCCTCGGCTTTTTCCATTTGCGCATTGGCGTGGAGATAAACGTGGTGCCCGGCCTCGGCCAGCGCGCGGGCAATGGCCGCACCGATGGTGCCGCTGGCGCCGGTAACAAGAGCGCGTTTCATGCAGGAGCCTCAAACAAAACCATCGTGCGTCCTTCAGCCAGAATATTGCCTGCGGCGTTAACGGAGAATTCATAGCTGGCACCGCGCGCATTACCCAGCAACTGGCGGGCGGTGATGGTCAACGGGCCCTCAGTGCCATTCAGTGCGGCGATGTGCAGCGTGGTCTCCCGCAGGCTCACCAGGAAACCAGGGCGGGGTTGGGCGTTATCCGCGGCGCAAAGCCTGCCATGCAGGGCCATCGCCTGGGAGGCGATTTCGATGAGGCATGCTGCGCCCAGCGTACCATCCGCGCGGCGGAGCGGGTTGTCGGGCTGGGCATAGCGTGTGGAAAGGCAAATGATGCCACCTGTATCCCAGCTTTGCGCCGCATCCAGCAGGCACATCGCCCCCGCATGGGGGATGAGGGGCAGAATTTGCTCGCGCGCCAGCATGTTCACGGGGGCGTCACCTGCACGGCCAGAGCCAGATCGTCCAGATAATCCAGCGTGATGCTGCCGGTGCCGGTTTTTGCCACGGCTTCCAGCAGGGGCAGGGCGCGGGCGGCGGGAATGGTCTGGCGCAATGCCTCCAACTCCGGTGTGGCGCAGGGGCTGGGTGGCGGCGCAGTCAGGCCGATCTCCAGCCTCGCCAGGCTCCGGGGCGTTGGAGCAGAAGAGAGCAGCAACGCTACGGCAAAGGGGGCGCTGATGGGCCGCACCGCGTCCAGCGGGGGCGGGTAGGGCAGGTCGTAGGCGATCAGCACTACATTGCCGCTCGCGGCGAGCGCCTGCGCGCCAGCTTCCAGCAGACCGGCGGCAAAGCTGCCGTCATGCGCGCAGAGGCTGGTGGCGGGGGTTTTGGCCCCGGTGGCGATGCTCCAATAGCCCGCCGCGACATTATGCACGGAATTATGGAACCGGGTTGGCGACAGCTCCCGCGTTGGCCCGGCCAGCGTGGAGAGGATGTTATGGATGGTCTCGCCATCCCCGCCGGAGGAGGTGAACACGCTGGGGCAATCCGCCGGCGCTACCCCGGCGCCTTCAAACGCCTCCGCGCCTACGCAGAGCGCCAGTTTCACGATTTGCGGCGCGCGGCGGCGCTCATTGGCGGGCAGCAAAGCAGGAGGTGGCACAATGGTGGCGGCACTTTGGTAGGGCGCATGGCCCGCCAGCACCGGCACGCTGGCGGCCCAGCCCTCCAGCCCCGGCCCGCGCAGCCCGATGGCGTTCAGAAAAAGCCGCATCATGGCTGGCGCCCCAGGATAAAGCTGCAATTCACGCCGCCGAAGCCAAAGGCATTGCACATCACCAGCCGCACCGGCGCCGGGCGGCCCGCCAGCACGTGGCCGGGGGCGAAACCGGTATCGAGCCGGTTGGTATGCGGACTGCCGGGCACAAACCCATGGCGGAGGGCAAGTGCCGCCAACGCCGCCCCCACCATGCCTGCGGCACCCAGCGTATGGCCGGTGAAGCCCTTGGCGGAGCTGCGCGGCGTATCTGGCCCGAACAGGCTGGTGACGGCTTTATCCTCTGCCGAATCGCCCACCAGGGTCGCGGTGCCGTGAAGGTTGATGTAGTCGATTGCCGCCGGTTCGCAGCCCGCATCCGCCAGCGCCTGGCGCATAGCGGTGGCGGCGCCAGTGCCCTGCGGGTCGGGGGAGGACATGTGATGCGCGTCGGCACTTTCTCCGGTGCCGCGCAGCAGCAATGCCTCCGGGGCGGGTTTATCCGGGGCGCGTTCCAGCAGCGCAAAGCCCGCCGCCTCGCCGATGGAAATGCCGTTGCGTGCCGCATCAAACGGGCGGCAGGGGCCTTGAGCCATCACCCCCAGCGCGTGGAAGCCGAATAAGGTAGTGCCGCAGAAACTATCCGCTCCGCCGATTACTGCGGCGTCACACAACCCGGCCTCGATCATCCGGGTCGCCACGGCGAACAGCTTGGCGGTGGCGGCGCAGGCGGTGGAAAGGGTGAAGCTTGGCCCCTTCAGCCCCAGCCGGGCGCGCAGGAACCGCCCCAGCGCGTAGGTATTATGGGTTTCGGCATAGGCGAAGCCAGCGGGCAGGGCGCCAGTTTGCGGGTCAAGCCGATGATAGGCCTGCTCGCTCTGCAGAATGCCAGAGGTGCTGGTGCCGGTGAACAGCCCCACCCGCGCCGCGCCATATTGCGCCACGGCGCGGCGCACGGCATGCTCGAAATCGTCCGCCGCCAAGGCGCGCTCCGCCAGGCGGTTATTGCGGCAATCAAACGCGGTAAAGGGCGCGGGCAGCGGTTCATCCAGCCCCTGAACCTCGCCAGCCCAGGCGTCGATGGGCAATGGCGCGAATGTGCAGGGCGCCAGTGCGCTGCGCCCCTCCCGCAGGGCGGTCCAGGTGGCATCCTGCCCGTCGCCCAGGGCGGACACCAGTGAGAGGCTGGAGACAAAAAGCGGCTTCATGGCCGGGCTTCCCAACGTGGGCGCCAGCTTTCCAAAAAGGCGCTTTGTGCCGCGATATGTTGCGCATAGCGGTCCATGAATTCAGCAGGCAGGCGTGGCCCGGCCGGTGTGCGTTCGGCGGCGGTGCGGTAACGTGCGGCGAAATGGCGCAGATTGGTGCGCAGGTCCGTGTAGCGCGGGTCCGAGAACAGGCGCTTGAAACGGAATTTATACGGCCCCCAGAAGGGATTGTCGTAGAAAATTAGCCGTAATTTTTGTGTGTCGTAAACCTCGTTGGCGATGATTGCGGGGGCGGTTGAGGTAAGGCCGCCGGGGCCGGTGGGCAGCGTGCCGTGCGTCATCAAAGCGGTGCGGGAGGGCTCGTCCTGAAACAAAGCCGCGGGGTCTTCCAAGGGCAGGTCGTTGGCGCGCCCGGCCAGATCCACCATCTCGTTCTTTGGCACGGGAAACTTGAAAGCAGCCAGCATGAAAAACTGCCCCGTGCGCCAGGGTGCCCAGATGCCCGCCGCCGCCAGCGCGTTATGCGCAACATGCGCGCAATTATCGTTGAACAGCCGCCAATGATAATACGTCTGACCCGTTCTGTAAGGCTCGTTCAAGGCGTTGAGATAGCCGATGACGATGCGCATCTGCGCCATGCTCAGAGGCAGCCGGGCACGGTAGGCATCACGGCCGAAGCATACGGCGTAATCTGAGGCGATGGAGATCTCGTATTTGAAACGCTCCCTGCTCATGCCTGCCGGTTTGTCCCTGAAGAAATGGTCGTGGAAGTCGATGCCATCCAGCAGCCCGCGTGCCTGGGCCTGGCTTTGTGTTTCCTCATAGGCTTCGCGTGTTAATTTGGCGCCTGAGGGCAGGGCGCCGTGGAAGGTGAAATCTCGTCCCTCGAACGCGACCCAGTTGGCGTTGCGGTAATGGGAGTTCACGCTGATGGCCGCACCTTGCCCGCTGGCCTCGGCGGTGGGGCAGAGTTCCAGCGCGGGATAGCCGTTGGCGTCGCGTCGCATGCGCACGCCGTTCAGGTAAAGCAGCAAATGCCCGCCCATGCCGCTGCTGATGGGCACGCCGAAGCCGGACTTCTTGCGCAGCTCGGAAAGCGCGCAAAGCTCGGCGTAGTAGGGAAATATGTCTTCATAGGATGGCACGGCCGGAGGGTGCGGTGCCGCTGTGTTTTGAGGGCGCGGGCCAGTCTGGGTCATCCGGCATTCGTTATAGTTGCCGGGTGTTACAGCGTCCAGCATGGGTCAGCCGAACGGATCGCGGGCCATGATGCCCTGGAACGCGGCGCGCCAGGCGGCCCAGTCATGCTGGCCCTCCACCAGAATCGAGCGACTCTCTGGCAGGGCAGCGGCCAACAGGCGGTGCCCGGCAGCAAAACGGTCCTGGCGCGCATAGCCCAGCCAGAGCTCTGGCCCCGGGGCGCCGGCCAGGCGGGCTTGCAGCCAAGAAATAATCCGTTGTTCGGGTAATGTGGCCGTGCTGGCCTGCGCCCGCCATGCCGCAAACCCGCCCGCGCGGGTGAGTTCCGCGATTGTGCCATGGGTGCCGATGAACGGAGCGATTAGGATCAGCCCCTCGATCTCGCCCAGGCCAGCGGCGGCGCAGGAAAGCGCGCCCATGCCACCCAGTGAGATGCCCAGCAGCCAGATGCGCCTGTACCCCGCTTCCCGTGCCGGGGCGAGGATGGTCTGGTGCAGTATTGGGGCCACCGTACCGTCCAGATACAAAAGCTGATCCGGCTTGGCGGCCATCACGTCCACCACCGGCGTGCTGGCCTGCGCCATCGCCACAAGCCCGTGTGTGGCGAAATCCTCCAGCGCGATGCCAGCTCCGGGCAGCATCACCAGCAACAGCCGCTCCCCGGCCGGGCGTGGGTCCGGGTAACGCAGCAGGGTGGTGAGGCCGCTCATGGGCCGGTTTGCCGGGCGGGTACGGCGAAGGCGGCGCCGAACAGCAAGCACAGGAAGGTGCCCAGCGCCACCGTCTCGCCGATGTCGTGCAGCACCGGAATGGCGGAAAGAGAAAGCAGCCCATAGGCCGCCACGGTGCAGAGATTGGCAAGCATGATGGAGGCTAGAGCCCGTTCCAGCGCCGCCTCATCCAGCCCGCGCCGGGCAAAGAACAAGCAGTAATTGGAGCCAACGGCGATGATCAACAGAAAACCCGCGACCATGAAGATGGACAGCTTGCCACCCCCCATAGTCAACGCGGCGGCGCAAACCGTCACCGCGGCCAGAAGCGGCAGCACCACCCGCGCCACCTGCCGCCAGGAGCGCAGAAACAGTGCCAGGATCAGCAAAATCGCACCGCCGCCATACAAGGCCAGGGCGGCCGCCTCGTGCTGGAACAAGCGCAGCAGCAGGCTGGATTGGCGGTTCAGGTCCACCAGCTTCACCCCGGCGGGCAGCGCCGCTTGCAGCGCGGCGGCATTGTTCACCCTGCCAAGCGGCGCCAGCACGATCCAGCCGGTTTTCGTTTGGCTGAGCATGGCGTGCAGGCGCAGCGCCAAAGCTGGCGGCAGGCTGGCGATGGTAAGCAAGGGGGCCTTGCGTGCTGCCGCTACGGCCTGGAAAAAGGGCGCGAAGGCGTCCGCCTGATAGGGCAGGCCGGACAAGGCCGCCGCGAACCGTGTGCGCAAGATGGTATCATTCGGCAAGGCCGCGCGGCGGACCTGTTGCGCGGCGTTGCTGGGCAGGATCTGGCTGGGCAGGCTGAAGCCGCCAATCTCACCCTTGGCCGCACGGCCGGAGAGGATGGGGGTGAGCGTTTCGCTGATGGTGAGCGCCTCTTGCTCATTGCCCGCGCGCCAGGCCAGGAAAAACCGGGGGTTGGTGATGCCCAGCTCCGCGCGCAATGTTTTGTCCAGCGCCTGGGTGGCAGGCGGTAGCGGGCTGAGAGAGAGCAGGTTGGTTTGCCACAGCCCGCCGCGATGCAGGGCCAGGGATAGCAGCGCCAGCACGGCCACCCCGCCCAGGCTCATTCGCGCCAGGCCCTGGTGGCGGCGTATCCAACGCAGCGGCGTACCGATGGCCCTGGCGCCGGGGGCAAAAAAACCATCAGGCACCAGGGGGGGCAGCACGAAGCGGGTTACTAGCGCCGCGGTGATGAGCCCGGCAATTGAAAATAGCCCCAGCTGCGCGAAGCCGGTGAAACTGGAGCCCAGCATGGCCGCGAACCCGGCGATGGAGGTGAGAGCGCCTAGCCGTAAAATAGGCCAGATGCGTGCCACAGCGGCCCTGGCGCCGGCCTCGTGCTGCGTGTGGGTGAGAAGATAGACGGAATAATCCAGCGCCTCGCCGATGAGCGTAATGCCGAACCCCAGCGTGATGGCGTGCACGAAGCCAAAAACCAGTGACACGGCGGCAATGCCCGCCAGCGCGCCGCTGATGACCGGCAGCAGCCCCAGCGCCAGCGCCAGCGGGGACCGGTATGCCAGCAGCAGGAACAGAACAGCCCCAGCGCTGGCGAGCAGAGAGAGGCGCGTGACATCCCGCTTTGTTACGTTCCGCGTCTGCACCGCGAATACGCCGGGGCCGGTCATGCGTAGCCGGGCATTTGCGGCACCCGGTATGGCGGCCCGCGCGGTGGTGAAATTCTGCATCAGAAACGTCTGGGCCCGCTGTTGGGCCTCCAGGTCAAACCCTGGCGCTTTCGTGCGTAAAAGCAGGAGCGTGGCCTGGCCATTGGGGGACACCCAGACGCCGTTTTCCGATTTTGGGCCGTTTGCACCGGCGCCGCCAAGGCTCTGGGCGAGGCCGAGGGCGGCGCCGGTGGGGTCGGCGGGCAATGTCTGAGCCGCTATACCGCCAAGCTCTGAGCCCAGCAAAGCCAGTCCGTTTTCCAATGCTGTATGCAGCCCGGCTACGGAAAATGCCTGGGGTGTGGTGCCAGAACTGAGCAGATAACGGTTTTGCCAGACGAAATTTTGAATTTCGGTCAGGGATCTGTCATCGCCGTTCAGCACGGCTTCAAAATCCGGCGATTGGCGCAGCCGGCTGGCGAGGCTCTTGTTCAGTGCCTCCAGCGCTGGGGTGGGGGCATGGTCGATGGCGACCAGCAACAGCTTGGCAGCACCGCCGCCGCTCACCTGCGCCTCCAGCGCCGCCAGGCCGAGGCTGTGGGTCCTGGGCAGGAAGTCTCCCATATCCGTGCGGTAATGCGCTCGCGCCGTGAGGGTGGCGCAGAGCAGCAGCCCTGCCAGCCATAGCCATACGGGCCAGAAATTACGGCGCATGGAGGATGGTTTCGCGCACCTGCATCCTGGTTTCGCCGCCCTTGGTGTCGGCGCTGTCAATTTCAGTGATTTTGTCGCCGGTGCCGGTAATGCTCATCCAGGCCAGCATCTTCGCCAAGGCCGGGTCGCGCGGGCGGAGCAGCAATTGCCAATGGTCAGCCCTGCCGCTGAGCGAGAGATCATAATAGCGCTGTAGAGCCGGGAGGTCTCCGGCCAGGGTTGCGCGTACACCCTCCACCAGCCCGGCCAGTTGCGGCGCCTGGGCCAAGGTGAAACGCTGGGTCTGGCCGTTCAGGGTGAGTGTTACCATGCCATTTTGCAGCAGAAAATTCTGCGGCGCGGGCGCGGTTGTGGTTTTGCGCACATAATCCGGTGCCACATAATCCAGCGTGCCGCTGCTTTGCAGGGGGGTGGTGAGTAAGGGCAGAGTTTTGGTCTCGGTAAAGCTGGCGGAAGCGGCGCGCACTTGCCCAAGCGCCGACATGAGGCCCGGCAGAGTGAAGCCCGCAGGGGTTTGCGCGCAGAGCCATACAAGCGCGCAGATGGCCGCAAGACGCCGCGGCACTTTAAGCCCAGAACTCGTAGAAATTGAACCAATTATACGGCGCTTCCCGGCACATGGCCTCAAGTTTTGCCACATAGAGGCGCATGGTCTCGTCCACCCAGGCTTTTGGGTCGGCGGGCCGGCTTTCACGCGCCGGGGCCAGAAGCTCGAACCGCACCTCGTAGCGCCCCTTGCCATGATAGATGCCCGCCATCATCACCACGGGCCGGCCCAGCATCATCGCCACCTTGAACGGGCCTTGCGGAAAGCCAGCCTCAGCACCCAGGAACGGCAGGTGCACCATGTCTCGTCCATCCGGGTTACGGTCCGCCAGCACGCCGACGAAATGCCCCGCCCGCAGCCGCTCCGCCACGGTGATCAACGAATCTAGCCGCCCCAGCCCGATTACTTCGGTTTCCAGGCGCGGGTTGATCGCCCCCAGTGCGGCGCGGATTTTCTTGGCGTTCTCCTCATACATCAGCAGGCTCACCGGCAGCTCCCGGTAGCGGCGGCGGATGGTGCGCGCCGCCTCGAAACTGCCGAAATGCGCGCCGAACAGCAGGCAGCCGCCGCCTTGCTGGTCAATCTGCCGGAGCAGATCGTCGCCAGTGACGGTGATGTCGAACCAATGCTCCTGCTCGTTCAGCAGAAACACGCGGTCCAGCACGCAGGAGCCGAAGGTGAGGAAATGGCGGTAACAATCCCGCCAGCCTGCGCGCTGCCCCAGCACCCGGCCGAGATAATTTCGCGAGGCACGCAGCGCTGAGGGGGAGGAGAACAGGAAGTAAAGGCACACCGGATACAGAAAAAATTGCGCCAGCCGCCGGCCCAGCCGCAGCGCGATCCAAACTCCGGCCTTGATGCTGGCGAGGGAGCCACGTTCGGGCCGCGCCGCCCATTCCTGCGTGCCAGCGGGGCTGGAGCGGTCGCTCATGCAAGAAGCTCCAACGCGCCGGTAAGCACGGGGGCGGTTTCGCCAGGGCGGCGCAGCGCGAAGCTGTTTAGACTACCTTCCGCCTGCCAGCTGAGCTCCAGCGCCTCGCCATGGCGGATTGGGGCGATGAATTTTACCATGCGCAACCGCAAGGGCACGCTACCTGCGATACGCGCGGCAATTTCATCCAGCAGCAGGGCACCGGGCACAATCGGCAGGTTCGGGAAATGCAGTGCCGCCGTGGGGTGCGTAGCCGGGATGCAAAAGCGTTGCGCCTGCGTGTTCATTCGAGCGTGTGTCCGGCGGCCAGGGCCAGCATGTCCGCCCGCAGCAGCTTGCCGAGATGATTGCGCGGCAGGCTTTCCACCAGCACCAATGGGCGGGGCAGAAAGGCGGCGTCCAGCCTTTCGCGCAGGGCTTGCAGGATCTGCGATGCCGTCAGCCCGGGGGCAACAACCAGGGCCTTCAGCCGGGGCACGGCCTGAGCTTCGCTCTCTTCCATCAGGAAAGTGCCGTCCTTCACGCCAGGAATGGCGAGGAGTTGGTGGTTGAGATAGGAGATGGAGCTGCGCTTGCCCGCGATGTTCACCAGATCAGCCGAACGGCTGCCGAGGCGGAAATGCGCATCGCCGATCAGTTCAATCTCATCCTGCACCGGGGCAACGCCTTCCACGGCAGCACCCCGCGCCCACCACCCGGAAGCATCGCGGTGCAGCCGCACGGCGTCGAAGCAGTGCCAGTCGCTCTCCTGGGTGGGGCGGCGAGTGGCGATCTGCCCGGCCTCGGTACAGCCATAGATTTCCACCAGCGGGGCGCGAAAGGTTGCCTCCGCCGCCTCGGCCAGGGCGGGTGGCAGGGGCGCGGTGGCACAGAACAGCATCGCCAGCGCGGGCATCTCACCTGGGTCAGCGGTGAGGGCGCGCAGATGCACCGGCGTTGTCACCAGCAGGCGCGGCGCCGGAGCGGCTTGCAGCGCGGCCCGCACATCAGCGGGAAACAGCGGGGTGCCGGTAAACACGGCCAGCCCATGCTGCCAGGCCAGGGTGATAAGTGATTCCAGCCCATAGGAATGCTGGTGCGGCACGGTGCCGACAATGCAGCCCCCGCGCAGGGCCTCAACCCCCAGCCGTGCCCCGGCGGTACGGGCGCTATGCACCAGCACGGACCAGCTTTTGGTAACGGGCTTGGGCTTGCCGGTGGACCCGGAGGTGAACAGCACCACGGCGGGCTGTGCTCCGGGGATAGTGAGGGTTGCTTCCTCGGCTTCCGGCAGGCTGGCGGGGAAGGGCAAGTGGAAAAGTGTCGGCGCCTCGCCATCAGTAAGCGCGTAAAGCCCTGGATATTCCTCAGCCAGGTCTTGCAATATCGCCGGTGTGGCGGTGGCGGGCATCAGGCTGACCTGCCCGCGCAGCAGGGCGGCGGCAAAGCCGAGCATGAAACGGTAGCGGTCTGTGCACAGATTAACCAGGAACCCGGCCTCCGGCAGTATGGCGGCCAAGGCGGCCACATCGCGGCGGAAGCGCGCGGCGGTGATGGCCCCGCATGGCCCGATGGCGACGATTTCCCCGGGCCCGTGGCTTAAAACCTCGTAGAGGCGGCCGCCGAGCGTGGTACTGTCCATCATGGCCGGGTCACTCCAGGCTGGGGGCGGGTGCGCGGTGCTTCGCGCACTCGCTCACCATCTCGAAAATGGTTGAGAAGGAGTGGCGCGGCGGATCACGTAGAACCCGGATGCGCACGGCATATTCGGCCGCGTACATTGCCACCACTAATGGAATGTCCAGAACATTTACGAAGAAGGACCAGACAGTAAGCGGCGCAAAGCAGAACAATAGCACCGAGGTGGAAAGCTGCGCCGCGAAAAAGCAGGACCAGGCAATGGTTACGCGGCGCGTATAAACCGCCAGTTCACCTGGAATTGCCACCCCATGCAGCTTGTAAGCCATGGCGGTGATCAGCGGTGTGCGCCCGCGCCGCAGCGTGAGCGCGAAGCTGGCCAGCAGGCTGGCATACATCACCCAGTGCATCAGCGCCGAGGCAGTGACGAAGCTGATTTTAAACAGCCCCCCGGCCGTGAGAGAAAAGCCAACATGGCTCGTGGCCACGATGACGGCATGAAACAGCAGCGGCACGAGCAGGATGAGCAGAACGGCCCGGAACGGCGAACCCGCGCGGGGCGGCATCATGCTGACGCCCGGTGCGCCTGGATATATGCCGAAAGACTCCTGAGTGATTTGAAAATGCTCTGGTTATTTTCATCATCCGCACGGAGCTTCACGCCGTAACGCTGCGCCACCACCAGGGAAATTTCCAGCATGTCGATCGAATCAAGCCCCAACCCATCCCCATAAAGTGAACCTTCAGGATCGATCGCTGCCGCCGCCGTGTCGAGGTTCAGGGTGGAGACGATCAGGCTGGCAAGCTCTGCCTCGGCGAAAGATTGGGGTAAGGTCGTGAATGTCATGAACCACCAATAAGAGAGGTCTGCGGGCTGGCCAAGTGAAAACGCTGTAGCCCAGATAACATCTGAATGACCGTAGCTTAGCCTAAAAAGAAAAAATATTTGATAATCAGATGATTATTGTGAAGGTGTTGCCATCAGACCGGCTGCTTTCTGGCTAGATAGCGTAAGGTGGCTTGGATTGACACGGAAGAAGGCTTGGCGTATTCGGCGGGCTAATTGATATTAATTCTCATTCTTAACTAGTGGAGCACGCGTTGTCTCAGCAAATTTCCTCCGGCCGTCGCGCTGCTTTGCCTTTTTGGGCGGTATTTGGGCCGGGGCTCGTTGTTATGCTGGCCGATACCGAAGTGGGCAGCATTATCACCGCCTCGCAATCTGGGGTGGCCTGGGGCTATAGGCTGTTGCTGCTGCAACTCCTGCTTATTCCCATCCTGTATGTGGTGCAGGAGCTTACCGTGCGTCTGGGCATTTTCACCGGCAAGGGCCATGGCGAGTTGATTCGCGACACATTTGGCAAAGGCTGGGCCTGGCTTTCCGCCGGCGGGCTGGCGGTGGCCACCGTGGGCGCGCTGCTGTC
>JAGWZS010000205.1 GCA_018971905.1 Rhodospirillales bacterium
GCCAATGACCCGGTCTTGATCTGCCCGCAATTCGTGGCAACCGCGAGGTCCGCGATGGTAGAATCCTCCGTCTCCCCTGAACGATGAGACATCACTGCCGTGTAGCCAGCGCGGTGCGCTATCTCAACCGCCTCCAGGGTTTCAGTGAGTGTTCCGATCTGGTTCACTTTAACCAGAATGGAATTGCCGGTTCCAGCCTGAATACCGCGGCGCAAACGCTCTGGATTAGTGACAAACAGATCATCGCCAACCAATTGCAGTTTCGAGCCCAGCCGCTCTGTCAACAATTTCCAGCCAGCCCAGTCATCCTCTGCGCACCCATCCTCAATTGAGGCGATAGGATAACGGGCGGCAAGATTAGCCAAATAATCAACCATCTGCCCGGCATCGAAGCGCTTTCCTTCGCCCTCGAGATCGTAGATGCCATCCTTGAAGAACTCAGTGGAAGCACAATCAAGTGCAAAGGTTATATCTTCTCCTGGCTTATAACCAGCCTTCTCACAGGCTTTTGCAATAAAACCAAGGGCTTCATCGGCCGATTTCAGGTTCGGAGCAAACCCTCCCTCATCGCCAACGTTGGTATTATGCCCCCCCTCTGCCAGCAGTTTTTTCAGAGTTTGAAACACCTCCGCGCCAACCCGAACGGCATCCGCAATAGAAGCCGCGCCAACCGGCTGAATCATAAATTCCTGGATATCGATGGGATTATCGGCATGTTTGCCGCCATTAACAATGTTCATCATGGGCACCGGCAGCGTGCGTGCGGAAACTCCACCGATGTAGCGATAGAGCGGCAGGCCGTTATCCATCGCCGCTGCCTTAACCAGCGCAAGGGAGACGCCCAAGATGGCATTCGCGCCAAGGCGCGCTTTGTTGGGGGTGCCATCCAGGTCAATCAATATATTATCAATCCCGACCTGGTCTTCGGCATCCAACCCGGCAATAGCGTCCAGAATTTCACCTTCGACGGCCTGCACCGCCTTAAGAACTCCTTTGCCACCATAGCGGGCTTTATCGCCATCGCGCAATTCCACGGCTTCATGCGCACCCGTTGAAGCGCCAGATGGCACAGCCGCACGGCCAAATGCGCCGGATTCTAGCAGCACATCCACCTCAACAGTCGGGTTGCCACGGCTATCTAGAATTTCACGTGCGACGATATCGGAAATAGCGGTCATGGACAGCTCCTGTGATTGCTGTCGGGAGGTAAACCAGCCACCGCCCGGGTGCAAGACACAGATATTACGCTGCAGTCAGCTGCAATGACCTTTCCGGCACGCCAGTCGCCAAGCGATAATTGGCCTGATTTTCAAATACCGCCCGTAGCAGGCGATTGTTCAGCCCGTGGCCAGTACGGCAGCCGATAAATCGGCCGACGATCGGCGCTCCGGCAAGATAGAGGTCGCCAATAACATCCAGCAACTTATGCCTGACGAATTCATCATTATACCGCAAGCCTTCGGGATTCATGACTTTTTCATCGTCAACCACTACGGCATTGGCGAGCGATCCGCCGAGGGCCAGCCCTGCTTTACGCAGCGCCTCAATCTCTCCGCGCAAGGTAAAAGTACGGGCTTGCGCAATCTCAGCCGCAAAGGCATCGGCCGAAAGGTGAAAATGATAAGCTTGTGCGCCAATTGCACGCGCCTGAAATTCAATCGAAAGCGCGATATCGAAGCCAGTCGCACCACCCTGCTGGGGACGCAGCTCCGCGAAAGCACCGTTTTGCTCCACGCGCACTGGCCGCAAAATCTCAAGCGCGGGCCGGGCGCCACCATGCTCAATAGTCCCGGCACTCTCAACCAGAAACAAAAAAGGTGCCGCAGAACCATCAAAGATCGGCAGTTCAGGCGCATCCACCTCAACGATTAGATCGTCCACCCCCACCGCCGCCAAGGCAGCCATCAAATGCTCAATGGTACCAATCTGAGCGCTCCCCAAAGAAACAAGGGTGCAAAGCCTGGTATCAGTCACAAGGTCGTAGCGTGCAGGAATATCAACCCCAAGATCGATCCGGCGGAACACGATACCAGCGTTGACGCCAGCTGGCCGCAACGTGATCCTCACGTCATGGCCACTATGCAGCCCCCGGCCTACCGCTGAAATCGGCGCCTTCAGTGTTCGGCGGGGCGATGCATTGAGATTCACCAAGCCACTCCTGTCACGCAATGATGACATACTAAACCCATCTATTTATCTAGACTGAACTGTAAACACTGCGCTGCAACACGGCCAATAAATCATTATTTCTGATTATTTCTCATCAACCAATTGACTTTAAAGGATAAAATTTAAACTCTACCGAGTTATCCGCCCTTGATGTCCAAGCTTAAGGCTTTCTCAATCAAACTTCAGCTTCTAGCCAGTTGGCAGCGGTTCAACTGAGCGGTTTCGCCACGACCTTGCGGCATGTAAATGACTATGCTCTGGTTCCAGGATAGCCGGGAGAAGCAAGCCCATGATTGTCACAACAACCGATAATATTGCAGGCTATAAGCTTCGCCAAACGCTTGGTCAGTGCTTTGGCGTCGTGGTGCGCAGCCGTGGCATAGGCGGAAATATGATGGCCGGCCTTCGTTCGATCGTGGGCGGTGAAATCAAGGAATACACCTCGATGCTAGAGGAAGCCCGCCGCCATGCTATAGACCGGATGGTGACAAACGCTACCATGATGGGCGCTAACGCAATTCTCGTTATGCGTTTCGATTCGTCGGAAATGGGTGAGACAATGAGCGAGGTTGTTGCCTACGGCACAGCCGTGGTACTTGAGCCCGCTTAAGTAATGCTGCGCGCCATTGTTCTTGGCTTTGGCATTTTATGCTGTATCGGAGGCGGGCTGGGGATAACCTTCAAAGCTGGGCCAGAAAGCTGGGGGATGTTGCTTTTTGGCCTACTAACCTTGGCCGGCACACTTTTCGAACGCCGCTATAACCGCAATCATTTTTCTCTTCCCGAGGCAGATTGGGAACGTATGGCGGAAAGCTTCATCGACCCCTCGAGCGGCGAGCATGTTGAAGTTTGGTTTAATCCGCATAACGGCAAACGGCGTTATATTGTGCGCAAGTAAAAGCCTCAGACACAATGCCTGAGGCTTTTACTACGAGATACCAAAATTTTTATTGATTGCGCCGCAGGAAAGCAGGAATCTCTAACCCTACTTCGTCAACCTGCGCTTGTCGGATAGCAGCACGAGGCGCATCGGTCACCTCATCAGCGTGCATTGCAGGCTCGTGGCGGTGCTGTTGCTGCAGCGGCTGAGCGGCGGGCTTATGCGCTCCAAACCCAAACACCGACTTAAAAATATTTCCTGTCTTGGCTGGTTCCGGAGCCCGCACAGGCAAAGAAGCTGGAGCCATCGCCACCGTCCGCATAGGTGCAAGCGGGCGTGGCGCTGCGGGCGCCTCACCCAAAGAATGCGGCTCTACACCAGCAGAAACAGCATCGTGACTG
>JAGWZS010000206.1 GCA_018971905.1 Rhodospirillales bacterium
GTGCCGCGCGACCTCGGCCATTATTCGCTCGACGATCCGGCGACGCTGAAGCGCCAGGTGGAGATGGCGAAGGCCGCCGGGCTTTCGGGTTTCGTGTTCTATTATTACTGGTTCAACCGCCACCGGCTGCTGGAAAAGCCGCTGGAACAATTCCTGGCGGACAAGAGCCTGGATTTCTCCTTCTGCGCCATGTGGGCGAATGAAAACTGGACCCGCCGCTGGGACGGGCTGGAACGTGAGGTGCTCATTGCCCAGGAATATCTGGAAGAGGACGACGCGGCGCTGGTGGCAAGCTTCGCCCGGCTCTTCGAGGATTCCCGCCATATCCGCATCGAGGGCCGCCCGCTGCTGATGATCTATCGCGCCGGGCTGATTCCGGATGCGGTGGTACGCATCCGCCGCTGGCGGGCCATGTTTGAGGCGAACCACGGCGAACGCCCGCTGATCGTCATGGCCCAAAGCATGGGCGATGATTACGACCCCACCCCCCTACGGGCTGGATGGCGCGGTGGAATTTCCGCCCCATAAGCTGAGCCAGGCAACACCGAGGATCAACGACAGCCTGGACCTGCTGGACCCGGATTTCTCCGCCACCGTGCATGATTACGCGGCGCTGGCCGAGACATCCCTGAAGCTGCCGGTGCCGGACTACCCGCTGATCAAAACCATCGTACCCGGCTGGGACAACGACCCCCGCCGCGAGGGCAAAGGGCTGGCGCTGCACAATGCCACCCCGGCCAACTATCAGGATTGGCTGGAAAAGCTCATTCACTACGCGGCGGACCATCCGTTCTACGGCCAGCGGATCATCTGCGTGAATGCCTGGAACGAATGGGCCGAAGGCGCGTTTCTGGAGCCGGACATCCATGCGGGTGCCGCCTTCCTCAACGCCACCGCGCGGGCCATTTGCGAGCGAACGGCCGGCGACCTCTCCGCCGGCATCCTGCTGGTGGGGCACGACGCCCATGCCCACGGCGCCCAGCTTCTGCTGCTGCACATCGCCCGGCAGTTGAAGCGCCAATGGGGGCTGCAGGTGCATCTGCTGCTGCTTGGCGTCGGCCCGCTGCTGGGGGCCTATTCCGAGGCGGCGGATGTGACCGTCGCTTACGACAAGACGATCATCTGCAACCACCTCGACCAATACCGGCGCCTGGGGCTGCGCCATGCCATCGTCAACTCCGCCGCCTCGGCGCGGGTGGTGCCCTGGGCGGCGGCGCGCAATATCGAAAGCGTGCTGCTGATACACGAGCTGCCGCAATTGCTGAAGGAATATAACCTCGAAATCCAGGCGCGGCTGGGCGGAGCGGCAGCGCGCAAGCTGATTTTCTCGTCCGCCTTCGTAGCAGAAAAATTCCGCGCCGCGGCAGAGCTGGACGGCGGCAACGAAGTGGTTCTGCCCCAAGGCAATTATCAGCGCATAAGCTTCAACCCGCTGGCCCGCGCGCGCATCCGTGCCGAGCTGGGGTTGCCGGATGAACACTTCCTCATCCTCGGCGCCGGGTTTGCCGATATCCGCAAGGGGTTTGATTTGTTCCTGCAACTTGCCCGCCGGCTGGCAGCAAAGCGGCGGGATGTGCATTTTCTCTGGGTGGGAAATATCGATTTCAAACTAAAAACGTATTTTGAGCCAGAAATGGAATTTCTGCGCAACAGCGGCCTTTTCAGCCATGTTCCATTCACCGGCGAGGTGGCCGATTATTTCTCCGCCGCCGACCTGCTGGCGCTAACCTCACGCGAGGACCCGCTGCCCACAGTGGTGATGGAGGCATTCGCCTGCGGCATTCCATGCGTGGCGTTTGATGAAACTGGTGGCACACCTGAACTGCTGCGCGCCGAACAGGCCGGCTATGTCGCCCGAACAGCGGATCTGGACGATTACCAGCAAGGGCTAGAAGCGATGCTGGACCGTGCGGCACTGAAACAACAGCGCCCACGCATCATGAAGATGGCCGAGACGCGCTTCGACTTCCCGGATTACGTCGATAAACTCCTGAGCCTTGCCGCACCCGGGCTAAAGCGCATCAGCGCCATGGTGCTGAATTACAATTATGCCACCCATCTGCCCGAACGCCTGGGCAGCATCTTCGCGCAAACCTACCCGCTGCAGGAGATCGTGCTGCTGGACGATGCCTCCCGCGACAACAGCCTGGAGGTGGCAACCCAAACCGCCGCCCAGGCGGGGCGGGAGATCAAAATTCTGCTGAATCAGCAAAATTCCGGCTCGGTTTTCGCGCAATGGCGCCGCGCGGCACAGGCGGCAAAGGGTGATTATGTGTGGCTGTGCGAGGCGGACGATGCCGCACACCCCACCTTCCTTGCCCGGTTGATGGAAGCGCTGGAACACGACGAAACCGCCCTGCTGGCCTTTACCGATAGCCGCGCCGTGGACGAAACCGGGCAGGAAACCATGCCCAGCTATCAGAGCTATTATTTCCAGTCCGGCGTGCGGGCGCTGGCGGCCTCTGGCAATTGGAACGCGCGGGACTTCGCCACGCGGTTTCTCAGCGTGCGCAACCTCATCCCCAATGTCAGCGCCGTGCTGTGGCGGCGCACGGCGCTGCTGGCAGCCCTGGATGCCTTGCCGGACCTGGAAAGCTGGAAACTGGCCGGGGATTGGCGGCTCTACCTCCAACTGCTCGCCACCCAACCCGGCACGGTGGCTTATGCGACCCAGCCGCTGAACACCCACCGGCGGCATGGCGGCGGTGTAACTGCCCGGCTGAGCGCGAAAGCGCACCTGCAAGAGATCCAGCGCCTGCACGAGGCGGCGTCGGAACTGCTAACGCCAGGAGATGAGATTTTGGCGGATCAGTCAGCCTATCTGATGCAACTTTCCGGCCAGTTCGCACGTGCAAAAATGAATACCCCCGCCCCTGTTGCCAGACGCAGAACGGTCTGATTGTACTACCCTAAGACCCCGGCGAAGCGATTGGAGCCCCTATGAAAATTTTGTTAACTGGCGGTTGCGGCTTTATCGGCTCCGCGGTTGTCAGGCGTGCCATCCGTCAGCAAGGCCATCAGATCATTAATATCGACAAGATGACCTATGCCGCCTCCGAGGATGCGCTAGAGGATGCGCGCACCCACCCCAATCATTTGCTGTTGAAACAGGATATCTGCGACCTTGCTGGCATCCGTAGCGCCTTTGCTGAACATCAGCCGGACGCGGTGATGCATCTTGCCGCCGAGAGCCATGTGGACCGCTCGATCGATGGCCCCGCCGCGTTTGTGCACACCAATGTCACCGGCACCTTCATCATGCTGGAGGCTGCGCGTGAATATTTCGCGACGCTGGAAGGCGAGAAAAAGGAGCGTTTCCGCTTCCACCATATCTCGACGGACGAAGTGTTCGGCGCGCTGGAGGATAACGATCCGCCCTTCAACGAACACACGCCCTACGACCCGCGCAGCCCGTATTCCTCCTCCAAGGCGGCATC
>JAGWZS010000207.1 GCA_018971905.1 Rhodospirillales bacterium
CGCGTAGAGCAGCGTGGTGACCGGCAGTTTGCGCTTACGGTCGATACGCACATAAATCAGGTCCTTGGCGTCGAACTCGAAATCGAGCCAGGAGCCGCGATAGGGGATCACGCGGGCGGTGAAGAGATATTTACCCGAGCTATGGGTCTTGCCGCGGTCATGGTCAAAAAACACGCCGGGCGAACGGTGCATCTGCGAGACGATCACGCGCTCGGTGCCGTTCACCACGAAGGTACCGTTATCGGTCATCAGCGGCATGTCGCCCATGTAAACGGGCTGCTCTTTAATGTCGCGGATCGACTTGGCGCCCGTGTCTTCGTCCAGGTCCCACACGATCAGGCGCAGGATCACCTTCAGCGGGGCAGCATAGGTCATGCCGCGCTGGATGCATTCCTCAACGTCGTATTTCGGCTCTTCCAGCTCGTAATAGACGAACTCAAGCCGGCCGCGGCCAGCGAAATCATCAATGGGGAAGACCGACTTGAACACTTCCTGGAGGCCGGAATGGGTCCGGGCATCCGGCTTCACGTTCATCTGCAGGAAGGAATCGTAGCTTGCCCGCTGCACATCGATCAGGTTCGGCATCGGTGCGACTTCAGGGATTCGGCTGAAGCTCTTCCGGATGCGCTTGCGGCTGGTGAAAGAACCCTTGCCAAAACCACCATTCATCGCGTTCATTCGCATCACCCTCGGTCAGATTTGATCGTCGTCGAAAAAGTCATCGTCTAAAAAACGGGTGGCAGGCGGCCACCTATAAGGTCACCGCCTGCCCTTTTACCCTATGCGCGCAACGGCAAGCTCATGCCGTTACGGAAAGCAGGATTACTTGACCTCGACAGTCGCGCCCTGCTCTTCCAGCGTCTTCTTGATCGCCGCGGCCTCATCCTTGGTCGCGTTTTCCTTAACGGTCTTCGGCGCGCCCTCAACCAGATCCTTGGCTTCCTTCAGGCCCAGGCCGGTGATGGTGCGGATTTCCTTGATCACGTTGATCTTCTTGTCGCCGCCATTGGCGAGGATCACGGTGAACTCGGTCTGCTCTTCAGCCGGAGCAGCGGCAGCGCCACCACCAGCCGGGGCAGCAGCGGCAACAGCCACAGGAGCGGCAGCGGAAACGCCCCACTTCTCTTCGAGCAGCTTGGAGAGCTCAGCGGCCTCCAGAACGGTCAGCTTCGACAGCTCTTCAACGAGCGAATTCAGGTCAGCCATTAGATAAATCCTTCGATAAGATAGGCTTTGTTTGGTTCAATGCAAGGCCGCACCACGCGGCCCCGCGAAAAGCGACAAGCGGGCGAGAATCAGGCCGCCTCGCTCTTCTGGGAATCGGCGTACGCCGCGAAAACCCGCGCAAGTTGTCCGGCCGGAGCCTGCAGAACGCCGGCCACCTTGGTCGCCGGGGCTTGGATAAGCCCCAGGATCTTGGCGCGCAGGCTGTCCAGCGAGGGCAGCTCAGAGAGGGCTTTCACACCATCGACATTCAGAACCTGATTGCCGAGGGCGCCGCCCAGCAGAACAAACTTGTCATTGGTCTTGGCGAAGTCGACAGCAACCTTGGCCGCGGCGACAGGGTCAGCAGACCATGCCAGGGCGGTCGGCCCCTTCATCAGGGTTGAAATGCCGTCGAACCGGGTTCCTTCGAGAGCAAGAAGGGCCAGACGATTCTTCGCAACCTTGAAGCTAACGCCCGCCTCACGCATCTTGCGGCGCAGATTGGTCACGTCCGCCACCGTCATCCCGTCATTCCGGGTGACAACAACCATGGACGTGTCCGCGAACACCGCAGACAGCTCAGCGACGAATTCACGCTTCTCTATGCGATCCACATCCGTCTCCAACTTGATAGGCAGTTTGGCGTTACCGCCGCCCTGCCCAGGTTACCCAAACAACCGGGACCATCCCGGCTGCTTTCGCCTGTCCTTTGCCAGAACCACCAAAGCCCCGCCGAAGCGAAACATTTGGCACCTCTCTACCGCCTGCGGAGCGAACCCCATTAAACCCGAAGGTACATACGGTCTTGGACAGGTCAGGGGCCTTGCAGCCCCCTGCCCGCTCCGGCCCGAAGGCCGGAACGTATTCTTAAAAACTCTTAGACGACGGTGGAAACATCCACCCGCACGCCAGGCCCCATGGTGGAAGACAACGCAACCTTCTGCAGGTAGGTGCCCTTGGCACCCGTCGGCTTGGCCTTCTGCACCGCGTCGATCAGCGCCTTGGCGTTTTCAACCAGTTTGTCAGCCTCGAAGCTCGCCTTGCCGATGCCCGCATGGATGATACCGGCCTTCTCGGCACGGAACTCAACCTGACCAGACTTGGCGGCGGTGATGGCACCCTTCACATCCATGGTCACGGTGCCGAGCTTGGGGTTCGGCATCAGGCCGCGGGGCCCGAGAATCTTACCCAGCTTACCAACCACGCCCATCATGTCCGGGGTGGCGATACAGCGGTCGAACTGGATCTCGCCAGCCTGTACCTTCTCGGCCAGATCGTCAGCGCCCACAACGTCCGCACCGGCGGCCAGCGCCTCTTCGGCCTTGGCGCCACGGGCGAACACGCCCACACGCAGGGTCTTGCCCGTACCGTTCGGCAGGGAAACAAGGCCGCGCACCATCTGGTCGGCATGGCGAGGGTCAATGCCCAGGTTCAGCGAGATCTCGATGGTCTCATCGAACTTGGCGGTCGCATTCTTCTTGGCCAGCGCCACCGCGGTGGTCAGCTCGTAGAGCTTATTGGCCTCAACACCCGCGCGGGCGGCGGTCAAACGCTTATCATGTGCCATTTATCAGCCCTCCACCACGGTCAGGCCCATGGAACGGGCGGAACCGGCCAGCATCCGAACCGCGCCCTCGGCGTCGTTCGCGTTCATGTCCTTCATCTTGGTCTTGGCGATCTCATGGAGCTGCGCCATCGTCACCTTACCCACAGCGGCACCCTTGCCCGGGGTAGTGGTACCCTTGTCGATCCCCGCCGCCTTCTTCAGGAAGTAGGTGTTGGGCGGGGTCTTCATGATGAAGGAGAACGTACGGTCGGCGAAGGCGGTAATCACCACCGGCACCGGCATACCAGGCTCCATCTGTTGCGTGGCCGCGTTGAATTCTTTCACGAACTGCATGATGTTCAGGCCACGCTGGCCGAGCGCCGGACCCACCGGCGGCGAAGGGTTCGCCTTGCCCGCGGGGATCTGCAGCTTGATATAGCCGACAATCTTCTTCGCCATTTCTGGCTCCTTTCATCCTATGGCTTATCCAGCCATTGGACCGCGGTTCAGACGGCCGGGCACACCTGTCCCCTGCCTCCCACGTTCCGAGGGGCGGAGCCTTAGCCTACCCTCTCCCCCCTGTCTAGCACCTCTTGAAATTTTCCGTTCAGAAACAAAAT
>JAGWZS010000208.1 GCA_018971905.1 Rhodospirillales bacterium
ATGTTTTCCGCTTCGAACCGCCGCCGGATCGCCTTTGCCATGGCCACGGCGCCGGGGCTGTCACCATGCACGCAGATGGATTGCGCCTCGATGCGAATATCCGTGCCGTCATGCGCGGTTATGCTGCCGGTGCGCGCGAAATTCAGCATCCGTTTGGCCACGTCTTCAGGGTCGTGCAACACGGCGCCGGGTTCGTGGCGGGGCACAAGCAGGCCGTCCTTGGTATAGCCCCGGTCGGCGAACACTTCCGCCACCACGGCCAACCCCTCGGCGCGGGCAAGCGCCAGCACCTTCGTGCCCGCCAGGCCCATCAGCGCCAGGGTGGGGTCGAGCATTTGAATCGCCTGGATCACCGCCAGGGCCTGGCGTTCGTCATGCGCGATCTGGTTATAGAGCGCGCCATGCGGTTTCACGTAGCATACGCGGGTGCCTGCGGCCTTGGCGATGCCCTGCAATGCGCCGATCTGGTAGATCACGTCGCCGATCAGCTCCTCGCTGGTCACGTCCATGTTCCGCCGGCCGAACCCGGCACGGTCCGGGTAAGAGACATGCGCGCCGATGACGACATTATTTTCAGCCGCCATGCGCACGGTTTTCAAAATCCCCGCCGGGTCGCCCGCATGAAACCCGCAGGCCACATTGGCGCTGGAGACAATGCCGAGCATCGCCGCGTCGTCGCCCATGTTCCAGGCGCCATAGCTTTCGCCGAGGTCGCTGTTCAAATCCACACTCAGCATATTGCGGTATTCCCTACCCAGCCTTGCGGGCGAATATAGGTCACACACGGCGGCGAACCAATCGGGTTATGCTGGCGGGCGGCGGCGGCGGCGTGTAGGCTCGCGCCATGCCGTTGCACATGCCCCTGCCGGACCAGCGTATCATCGCCCGGCGTGATGAGATTATCGCCGCGTTGCGCCGGATTGTTCCTGGCGAAGGCGTGATCGACCAGCCGGACGAGCTGCGCGCTTACGAGACGGATGCCCTCACCGCCTACCGCCAGCCGCCCCTGGTGGCGGTGCTGCCGGAAACGGTTGAGCAGGTGGCGGCGGTGCTGCGCTATTGCCATGCGCATAACATCAAGGTGGTGCCGCGCGGCTCCGGTACCTCGCTTTCTGGCGGGGCGCTGCCGTTGGCGGATGCGGTGCTGCTGGCCATGGGCAAGTTCAAGAAAATCCTGGAGGTGGATTACGAGGACCGGCTGGCCGTGGTGCAGCCAGGTGTTACCAACCTCGCCATCACCCAGGCGGTGGAGGGCGCGGGCTTCTATTACGCACCAGACCCCTCCAGCCAGATCGCCTGTTCCATCGGCGGTAATGTGGCGGAGAATTCCGGCGGCGTGCATTGCCTGAAATACGGCCTCACCACCAACAATGTGCTGGGCGTGCAGTTGGTGACGATGGCAGGCGAGATATTGCGCTTCGGCGGCAAGGCGCTGGATGCGCCGGGGCTGGACCTGCTGGGCATCATCGTCGGCTCGGAAGGGCTGCTGGGTGTGGTCACGGAAGTCACCGTTCGCATCCTGCCCAAGCCTGAAACGGCGCGGGCGCTGCTCATCGGGTTTCCCACGGTGGAAGCCGCCGGGCAATGCGTGGCCGACACCATCGCCGCGGGCATTATTCCGGCGGGGATGGAGATGATGGACAGACCCGCCATCCACGCCGCCGAGGCGTTTGTGAACGCCGGCTACCCGCTGGATGTGGAGGCGCTCTTAATCGTGGAGCTGGATGGCCCGGCCGCCGAGTGTGAATATCTGGCGGGGGAGGTGGAAGCCATTGCGCGCAGGAACGGCGCTGTCACGCTGCGCACCTCGCGCGATGACGCCGAGCGCGCCGCCTTCTGGGCCGGGCGCAAGGCCGCATTCCCGGCGGTGGGCCGTATCTCGCCGGATTATCTGTGCATGGATGGCACCATTCCGCGCGGCAAACTGCCGCTGGTGCTGCGCCGGATGAACGAGCTTTCCGCGCAATATGGCCTTGGCGTGGCCAACATGTTCCACGCGGGGGATGGCAATTTGCACCCGCTGATTCTCTACGACGCCAGCCAGCCCGGCGAGCTGGAACGCGCAGAGGAGTTTGGCGCCGATATTCTGCGGCTTTGTGTGGAGGTGGGCGGCGTGCTCACCGGCGAGCATGGCGTGGGGGTGGAAAAACGCGATTTGATGCCGGTGATGTTCAGCGAAGGCGACCTGCGCCAGCAACAGCGGCTGAAATGCGCGTTTGACCCCGACTCCCTGCTGAACCCTGGCAAAATGTTTCCCACGCTGCACCGCTGCGCCGAGCTGGGGCGGATGCATGTGCATAACGGCCAGCTTGCCTTCCCTGAATTGCCGCGGTTTTAAGCCATGCACCAGCCACGGAACATTGCAGAGATCTGCGGCATTGTTGCCGATGCCATCAGCGGCGGCACGAAGCTGGAGATTACCGGCGGCGGCACCCGCGCCGGTTTCGGCGCCCCCAACCGCGCGGCGGCGCAGCTCAGCCTGCGCAATCTTTCCGGCGTTATTGAATACGAGCCCGCCGAACTGGTGCTCACCGCCTGGGCCGGCACAACCCTGGCGGAATTGAATGCGGTGGTTGCGGCGAAAAACCAGGGCTTCGCTTTCGAGCCCTGGGGGGATGCGGGTTCCACCATCGGCGGGGTTATCGCGGCGGGGGTGGCGGGAGCGCGGCGCGTTTCGGCTGGGTCCGTGCGCGACCATCTGCTGGGGTTTGAGGCTGTTTCTGGCAGGGGCGAAGCGTTCCGCGCCGGGGCGAAGGTGGTGAAGAACGTCACCGGCTATGATCTGCCCAAGCTTGTCTGCGGCTCCTGGGGGCGGCTTGCCGTGCTCACCCAGGTTACGCTGAAGCTGTTGCCCCGCCCGCCGGAGCGCCTCACGCTGCTCTGGCGCGGGCTGGATGACGCATCGGGCTTCGCCCTGATGCGCGCGGCCATGCGCCAACCTGTGGATGTTGCCGCCGCCGCATTTTTGCCTGGCCGGGCCACGCTCATCCGGCTGGATGGCTTTGGCCCCTCGGTGGCTGCGCGCCGCGCGTATCTGGCGGTGGCGGCGGCGGAATACGGCGTGCCCGAAGCCCTGGCCGAGCCGGAGGCGGCGGCGCTCTGGGCCGCCTGCCAGGGTGGCGCCGCATTGGCCCCGGCGCTGCCGCTGTGGCGCCTCAGCCTGCCCCCGCGGCAGGCCCTTGCCGCCATTGCGCCGTTGCTGGCCCTGGGCGGGCATTATGTGGCGGACTGGGCGGGCGGGCTCATCTGGCTGACGCTGGATGGGCATGAGGACGAAATCCGCGCCCAGGCGGCCCAGGCGGGCGGCCATGCCACGCTGGCGCGCGCACCCGCCGCCGTGCGTGCCCGCA
>JAGWZS010000209.1 GCA_018971905.1 Rhodospirillales bacterium
GCGCATCTGCTGGCGCAGATCAACAAGCCGGTGGCGTGGGTTGGCACCTCTCTGGGCGGCATCTGCGGCATGATGATTGCCGCCGCACAGAACACGCCGGTAACGCGGCTGGTGCTCAATGATATCGGTCCGCATATCCCTGCCGCGGCACTCGCGCGCATCCGCGACTATATGGTGGCGGCACCGGAACGTTTTGCCTCGCTTGCGGCGCTGACGCAGCATTTGCGCGAGGTGCACGCGCCTTTTGGCGCGCTTTCGGATGCCCAGTGGGCGCATCTGGCCCGCTTCTCTGCCCGGCAAGTGATGGACCCGACCGGCGAGGGTAAAACCATTGCCATGCATTACGACCCTAAAATCGCGGAGCCTATTCGCGCCACCGTGCCGCTGGATGTGGATATGTGGCCGGTATGGGACATGATCCATCTGCCGCGCCTCGTTATTCGGGGTGCTGAGAGCGACCTGCTGCTGCCAGATACGTATAGCCGTATGCAGGATGAAGGCGCAGAAGGCTATGTGGTGCAGAATGCCGGCCACGCCCCGGCGCTGATGGATTATGAAAGCCAGGCACGAATAAAGGCGTTTCTGCTGGAAGGTTAAGCCGCGGCCTTGCGGGCATGTTAAGCTTCCATGACGTGGTTGCTCCCGCGCTCTGGATTTTTAAGGTGTGTCCATGATCAAGGAGATTCTCAAGCCCAAGCACTGGCCTGTGTTGAGGAGAGCCGTGGTGTCAGGCGCGCGCGCCACGGCCAGCCAGCGTGTCTCCCTGGTTGCGGCGGGCTGCGCCTTTTATGCCACGCTGGCGTTGTTTCCCGCCATTACCATGCTCATTTCGCTCTACGGGCTGGTCTTCAACCCGGACACGGTGCAGCCGCAACTGCATTACCTGCAAAGCTTCATGCCGCCGGATGTGTACGGCCTCATATCCCAGCGGATCCAGAGCATCGTGAGCGCGCCGGCCAAGGGCCTTGGCGTATCGTTTGCGGTTTCGCTTTTAATTTCATTGTGGTCGTCCTCTACCGGCACGCGCTCGGTCATCAACGCGCTCACCCTGGCTTATCAGGCGCAGGAAACGCGCGGAATTATCCGGTTTTACGCCGTGGCGCTCGGCATGACGTTTCTTGCCGTGCTGGGCACGGTTCTGGCCATCGGGTTTCTGGTGTTTGTGCCAATCGCCCTGGCGTTTCTTGGTTTGCCGGAAAACATGCAGTTTTTGGTGGCGGTGCTCAGCTTCGCCACCATGGTGGTGTTCGTTATCATTGCGCTCGGCCTGCTCTACCGCTTCGGCCCGGCAGGCAAGGGACGTATTTTCTATGCGCCGGGAGCGGCTGTCGCCACAATTGTTTGGCTGGGGGCCTCCTGGGCATTTGGGCTCTATGTGGGTAAATTCGCGGCCTACAGCGCTACCTATGGCCCATTGGCCACACTGATCGGCCTGATGATGTGGTTCTATATTTCCGCCTATGTGGTGTTGTTTGGCGCGGAGCTGAATGCCGCAATCGACCGGGAGTGGCGCAAACGGCTGCAATGATGGTGCTGGCAAGCACTGCCGGTTAATGCTACCGGCGCGGCGTGAGCAGCTTCCTGAAATCACCAGCCTTCCAGGCGTTTTTGGCCAGGCTTCTGGCGGGGTACATGCGCGGGGTTCTGCGGCTGCAGTTTGGGCTTAAGGTGGTGGGCCGGGAACACCTGCTTACACTTGCGCAGGACGAACCAGTCATCGCGGCATTTTGGCATGAAACCTTGCCATTCATGCCGGTGCTGTGGCGCGAGGCACGTAAGGCCGGCATGAAGCGCCCTGCCGTGGTACTGGCCAGCCGCCACCGGGATGGCCAGCTTATCGGTAATATTGCCCGCGCCTTTGGGGTGGGGCTGGTCTCTGGCTCAAGCTCTAATGGCGGCGCGGCTGGGCTGCACGAGCTTGTGCGGCTGGTGAACAGTGGCACCAACGTGGCGTTAACGCCCGATGGCCCGCGCGGGCCAGCACGCCGCGCGGCGGCGGGGGTGGCGGCGCTGGCGGGGCTTACCGGGGCGGTGGTGCTGCCCTGTGCTGCGGCAACCAGCCGGTTTATTACCTTGAAGAAAAGCTGGGACGGTATGCGTATTCCGCTGCCATTTGGGCGGGTGGTGCTGGTATGTGGCACGCCCTTGCATGTGGAGCGGGAGACTTGGCGCGCGGCGTTGCCGCTGATAGAGGCCGCGTTGAACGACGCGCGTGAGCGGGCGGCGCCATGATTTTGCAGATTTATGCAGCGGCCACGCACCTTGCCGCACCCGCCTTGCGACACATGCTCAAGCGCCGGGCCGTAAACGGCAAGGAAGTTACACAACGGCTGCAAGAGCGTGAGGGCATAACCTCTCTGCCGCGCCCGGCCGGGCGGCTTGTTTGGGTACACGCCGCCAGTGTGGGGGAAACTGTTTCGGCCTTGCCATTGATTGATCTACTGGCGGCGGCGGGGCCGGTGCTGCTCACCACGGGCACGGTAACATCCGCAAAACTGGTGGCGGAGCGGTTGCCGGAAAATGCGCTACATCAATTTGTGCCGCTGGACGTGCCAGGGTGGGTAGCGCGGTTTCTGGACCATTGGCGGCCAGACGTGGCGGTGTTTCTGGAAAGCGAGATCTGGCCAAACCTGCTCACGGTATGTGATGCGCGGGGTATCTGCCGGTTTCTTGTCAATGGAAGGCTTTCGGCGGCTTCCACCCGTAACTGGCTTCGCGTGCCGGGGGTGGCCAAAAGCCTGCTGGGTGGGTTTGCCGCCATTCATGCGCAATCAACCGGGGATGCGGCGAATTTTCGCGCGCTGGGTGCCAAGCAGGTGTTGGAATGGGGCAATCTCAAATTCCACGCGTCTCCTTTGCCCTGCGCTGAAGCGGCACTCGTGGCGCTTCAGTCAGCTATTGCCGGCCCGGTCTGGTTGGCTGCCAGCACTCATCCGGGAGAAGAAGCACTGGTGTTCGCCGCGCATCAGGCTTTGCGGGCGGCGTTTCCTGGCCTGGTTACGCTGCTGGTGCCGCGCCACCCGGAGCGCGGGGCAGAGGTGGCGGCGCTATGCGCAGGCGCGCCCCGCCGCGCCTTGGGCCAGCCCCCGCAGCCGGGCCAGGTTTATGTGGCAGATACGTTGGGCGAGCTTGGGTTGTTCTTCCGTCTTGCTCCCTTTGCTTTCATCGGCAATTCGCTGGTGGGGTTTGGCGGCCACAACATCGTGGAGCCCGCCTTGCTCGCCCGGCCGGTTATCTGTGGTCCACATCTTGAAAATTTCGAGGAGGCCGCCGCCCGGCTGCGTGCCGCCGAGGCGCTGCTGGATGTGACGGATGGGGCGGGCCTTATCG
>JAGWZS010000210.1 GCA_018971905.1 Rhodospirillales bacterium
GTTACCGGGGCGTGCGACCAGTTTTTCTATAGCGCGAAATCTTTGAAATACGCTTTCGGCGTGCCGGACATGGCGGACGGGCTGCGCGAGGCTTACGCGGACTTCGTGGCGGATATGGCGATAAAGGCGTTGCGGAAAGGGTAGGGTGGGATGGCGGTTGTGTCGGTCAGCGATGCGGTGCGGCGGCGCATGTCTGTGCGGGCGTTTCTGCCAAAGCCTGTTCCGCGTGAAATAATCCAGGAAATTCTGGAGCTGGCGCGGCGCGCGCCCTCGGGCGGCAATGTGCAGCCCTGGCGCGTGCATGTGCTGGCTGGAGACCCACTAGAGGCGCTGCGCGACCTGGTGGCAGGGCATGTTGCGGCGGGGGTGCGGGAGCGCGCGCAATATGACGTTTATCCCGCCAACCTGTGGGAGCCGCACCGGAGCTACCGCTTTCAGCTAGGTGAGGAGCTTTACGCGCTGCTCGGCATCGCCCGGGAGGACAAGGCCGGACGCCTGCGGCAGTTTGATAAAAATTATCAGCTGTTCGGCGCGCCGGTGGCGTTGTTTTTCTCGCTGGACCGCCGTTTCGGCCCGCCGCAATGGTCGGACATGGGGATGCTGATGCAGACCATCATGCTGCTGGCGGTGGAGCGCGGGCTGGCCACTTGCGCGCAGGAAAGCTGGAGCAGCTGGCCGGAGACGCTGGCGGGGTTTCTTGAACTCGACCCTGGTGAAATTCTGTTTTCCGGCATGGCGCTGGGCTATGCGGACGAGGCGGCGCCGGTGAACCGCCTGCGCTCCAGCCGGGCACCGCTGGAGAGTTTCTGCACCTGGCGGGGGCTGTGACACATGGAAACTGACCCGCCCGGCGGCCCGGTGGCAAATCTTGTCCGGCTTTTGAATGTGGAGGAGCTGGATGCGGATTTGTATCGCGGGGCGGTAACCACAGAGCCGTGGAAGCGCACCTTCGGCGGGCAGGTGGCGGCCCAGGCCCTGGCGGCGGCGGCCCGCACCGTGCCGGCTGAGCGCGTGCCGCATTCCCTGCACGCCTATTTTATGCGCGGGGGCGATGCGCGGCTGCCGATTATCTATCAGGTTTTCCGCGACCGTGACGGAGGGAGTTTTTCCGCCCGCCGGGTGGTGGCGCTGCAGGGCGGCAAGCCGATCCTTAATTTTGCGGCGTCGTTCCACATCCGCGAGGATGGGTATGCGCACCAATTGCCCATGCCGGACGTGCCGCCGCCCGAAGTGCTGCCAGACGAAGCCGAGCTGGTGCTGAACAGCGAGACCACCCCGCCCGCCGCGCCCCCGCCGCCGCCCGGCCTGCGCGGCGCGCTGGAGTTCCGGCCGGTGGAGCCGGGGCTGCGCCAGGCAAGCCAGGCCCGTCCGCCCTGCCAGCACTACTGGTTCCGGGTGAAGGGCAGGCTGCCGGACGATGCCTTGCTGCACCGGCTGATTATCACCTACGCCTCGGACGCGATTTTGCTGTCCACCGCCGTGCTGGCGCACCCCGTGGCCTGGACGGCAGACCCCCGCCATGTGGCCAGCCTCGACCATTCCGTGTGGCTGCACGAGGATGCCAGGGTGGATGAGTGGCTGCTCTACAGCATGGACAGCCCATGGTCTGGCCATGCACGGGGAATGAACCGGGGGCTGATTTACACCCGCGCCGGCCTGCTGGTGGCCAGCACGGCGCAGGAAGGGTTGCTGAGGCAGGTGTGAGCGCGGGCTTGCCGCGACCATATATGTTTAATGTTTTAAACAGAATTGAGATTCCGCTGTTGCGCCGGAAATGGAATTGCTGTTTCATGGTTTGGGTAAAATGAAATTCTGAATAAAGCGCGGCCATGCCGCCTGTATCGTTTTAAGCTTAGTGAGGAATGGAGCGCCGCATGGAAACTCTCGGTCATTATATTAATGGCAAGGCGGTGCCGGGCGCTGGTTCGCGCAGCCTGCCCGTGTACAACCCGGCCACCGGGGCGCAGAGCAAGCAGCTTGCCGTGGCAACCGCGGATGAGGTGAATGCGGCCATCGAGGCGGCCGCGGCCGCTTTTCCCGCTTGGGCCGCAACCCCGCCGCTGCGCCGCGCGCGGGTGATGTTCAAGTTCAAGGATTTGATGGAGAGCCACGCCGGGGAGCTGGCGGAGATCATTTCCTCCGAGCATGGCAAGGTGCAGTCCGATGCGTTGGGCGAGGTTATGCGCGGGATCGAGGTGGTGGAATTCGCCTGCGGCATTCCTGAACTTCTCAAGGGCGAGTTCACCGAGAATGTCGGCACCAATATCGACAGTTACAGCGTCCGGCAGTCTTTGGGCGTGTGCGCGGGCATTACGCCGTTCAACTTCCCGGCCATGGTGCCGCTATGGATGTTTCCCGTGGCTCTTGCCTGCGGCAACAGCTTCATCCTGAAAGTGTCTGAGAAGGTGCCCTCCGCCGCGCTGCGCATGGCGGAGCTGCTGAAGCAGGCCGGGCTGCCGGATGGCGTGTTTAATGTGATCAACGGTGACAAGGATGTGGTGGAGCAGTTGCTGCACGACAAGCGTATCGCCGCGATCAGCTTTGTCGGCTCCACGCCGATTGCGGAATATGTGTACACCACCGGCACCGCCGCCGGTAAGCGCGTGCAGGCGCTGGGTGGCGCGAAGAATCATCTGGTGGTGATGCCGGATGCGAATTTGGACCAGGCGGTGGATGCGCTGATGGGCGCGGCCTATGGCTCCGCCGGGGAGCGCTGCATGGCGGTTTCCGTGGCTGTGCCGGTGGGGCCGGTGGCCGAACCGTTGATCGAGCGCATTACCGAACGCGCGCGGGCGCTGAAGATTGGGCCGGGGACGGACAAAGAGGCCGAAATGGGCCCACTGGTGACCGCGCAGCACAAGGCGAAGGTTGAGGGCTATATTGCCAAAGGCGAAGCGGAAGGTGCCAAGCTGGTGCTGGATGGGCGCGGGCTGAAACTGCAAGGCAATGAGGATGGCTATTTCACCGGCCCCACACTGTTTGACCATGTGACGCCGGAGATGAGCATCTACAAGGATGAGATTTTTGGCCCGGTGCTGAGTGTTGTCCGCCAGAACAGCTTTGATGCGGCGCTGAAGCTGGTGAACGACCATGAATTCGGCAATGGCGCGGTGATTTATACCTCCGACGGCGACACGGCGCGGGCGTTTTCCAACGGCGTGCTGGCCGGCATGGTGGGGGTGAACGTGCCCATTCCGGTGCCGATGGCGTTTCATTCCTTTGGCGGCTGGAAGCGTTCCATCTTCGGTGACCATGCCATCCATGGGCGTGAGGGGGTGCGGTTTTACACGCGCATCAAAACCGTCACTGCCCGCTGGCC
>JAGWZS010000211.1 GCA_018971905.1 Rhodospirillales bacterium
CGCCGCCAGCATCAAGGCTCCCGCCGCCGAGCTTCCCAGCCGCATCATCCAGTTGCAGGAAGACAAGAAACGGCTAGAGCGGCAAGTGGCCGAATTGCAAAAAAAGCTGGTGCTGGCCACCGCTTCCGAGGCGGAGGATATTAACGGCACCCCCGCCATCCTGCGCAATGTGGGTGACATTTCCGCCAAGGAGCTGCGGCCTATCGCCACCGACCTGTTGAAAAAGCTGGGCAGCGGCATTGTGGCGCTCATCTCCACCGCCGAGCAGAAAACCGCCATCGTGGTGGCGGTGTCTGACGACCAGCCCCAAAGCGCCGTGGAACTGGTGCGCGCTGGTGCAACTGCCGCAGGCGGCCAGGGCGGCGGCGGCAACAAGGCCGTGGCGCAGGCTGGGGCACCAAATGCCGCGCAGGCCAATGCGGCGCTGGCGGCGATCAAATCCGCGCTGGCGGGCTAGTTTTCCGGGGTCCAGCGCGGCACGGCCAAATAGGCCAGCCGCTTGGCCTCGCGCCGCCCGCGCGCGACCGAATCCAGAATCAGCCCGCAGGTAAAAGCCAGAAACGCCACCACCACGCAGCCCATGGCCAAAACAGCCGTGGGCAGGCGCGGCACCAGCCCGGTGCGGGCGTAAGTTATCAGCACGGGCAGCGCGACCAACACGCCCAGCACCAGCAGAACGGCCCCGGCGATGGAGAAAAACTGCAACGGCCGCTCCTCTTTCACCAGCTTGATGATGGTGTTGAGAATACGAAACCCATCGGAATAGGTGCGCAGCTTGGAAACCGAGCCCGGCGAGCGCTCGCGGTATTTTGTTGGCATCTCGGCAATTGGCATCCACATATCCAGCGCATGGATGGTGAATTCCGTCTCGGTTTCAAAGCCTGAAGCCAGCGCCGGAAAGGTTTTCACGAACCGGCGGGAGAACACGCGGTAACCGGAGAGCATGTCCTTGATCCGGTCGCCAAACACACAGCGCACCAGGCCGGTGAGCACTCGGTTGCCAGTGCGGTGGCCACGGCGGTAGGCGCCCACAGGCCCCTCCCCCGTCATCTCAATGCGCTGCGCGTTCACCATATCCAATTGCTCGGCCAGAAGGCGCTCCACCATCTCCGGCGCAGCGGCAGCATCATAGGTGCCATCGCCATCCACTAGCACATAGGCATCGGCTTCGATATCTGAGAACATCCGCCTAACGACATTGCCTTTGCCTTGCAGCGCCTCGGTGCGCACCATCGCCCCCGCCAGGGCCGCCACCTCGCGCGTACGGTCCTTTGAGTTATTGTCGTAAACGAAAATTGAGGCGGCGGGCAAAGCGGCGGCAAAATCCCGCACCACCTGGCCGATGGCGACCTCCTCGTTATAGCAGGGAATTAAAACCGCGATTCTGGCGTTAGACATTTGCCAACCTGTTGCGCCCTATGTAACTGCGCCCTGTTTTTACCATGCTCATTTTCATGAGCACAATTATATTGCTCAGTGCAAATAGTAGAACCACATGATTTTCAAAGGAATATAGCCAATATCCCATCCACCCAGCAGCACCACCGGCAAGGCGGCCACCCATTCTGGCAGCCAGCCGCCCAGCGCCGGGGCGGCAAACAGCAGAAAAGGCAGCAGCAGCAGCGCGTAGCGGCCCTGCAACCCGTCTATGAAATCCATCCCCACATTGGTCCAGCTGAGGTAGAAGGAAATCATAATCAGCCACGCGGTAAGGATGATCACGGCCAGAACCACCGCCCCGTTCAGCAGGCAAACCCGCAAAGGCAGCGGGTTTGGCCTCGGCGAAACAAAGCCGCCCAGCCAGGCAGCCACCACAGCGCCCCACCACAGCCCATAAAACCAGTGCGGAAACGTGACCTGCAGAAGCCCAAGCACGCCAACCATTTCCGCCAGCTTAGCAGCCCCCCATAGCACTAACGTATGCACGGGCAAGGTCACAAAGCGCGCCTTGTCAGCCAGCAATATATGCAGATTGGCTGCGGTGTTGGTGTGATCCATCAGCACATCAGCGCCGGCAAAGAGCGGCCCCGGATGATACGGCGGCTTACCAAAAGGCACCGTAACGAACAGCACAATAATGGCGGCCCAGATCAACACCGGCAAGCTGGCGAGTATAACCTCCCCCGCCCGGCGCCAGAAACCCGGCCAGGCCAGCGGCAGGGCAAACAGCCCCAGCAACGGCAGATACGGCGGCTTTGCCAAAAGCACCACCAGAAACGCGGCAAACCCCAGCCTCCGCCCGCCCGGCGTGCCGCGTGTTATCCCGGCGCAGGCAAGGCAGGTCAGTGCAACCAAAATCCCGTCCTGGTCCAGAGTGGCGCCAAGAAACAGGCTCATCGGCAGCAGCAGCACCGCCAGCAACAGCGCCCGCCCATAGGCTGCCAGCGCCAGTGCCGCTGCACCAATCATAAGATACGCGGCGGCATCCGCCAGCCGGGCGAGAATAACGCAGGTAAACGGTGAGGCCCCCAATAGCTTGCCCACCCCCAGCCCAATGGCGGGTGGAAGATAAGCCAGCGGGAAATAGGTGGCGGTATTGGGAATGCCCGCGAAAATCCGCTGATGCGCCCAAGGGATCTGGCGTAACTGGGCCGCATCGGTTTTGGTAACCACGGGGTGGCCATCAATCTGCGTGGTTATCCCAAACCCGGCCGCCAGCAGCCCGGCATCTATTTTCATCCCCACCTGCTCGTCCATTTTGCCAGAGCCAGGGTCGAAACGCGGTTTTCGCGTCAGCAGCAGCGCGCCGTGCAACAGACTCTCGGTGCGTACCAGATGCGCTGGCTCGTCCGGGGACTGCCCCGGCGGTGTCAGCAGCGCGGCGAGCGCCAGCACCGGCAAGGCGCAGGCCAGAAACAGAAACGGCAGAAACCCAGCCTCGCCAACCCCCGCCATGCGCCGCCTCATCGCCTCTCCTTTTCGCCACCAAGAAAAAAGGGGCGTGGAAAACTCCACACCCCTTTTTGAAACATAACGCCGGAGCGCAGCTTTACGCGCTCTTGGCCATAATCTCGTCGGCCACATTGCGCGGCACCGGATCGTAATGGTGGAACTGCATCGTGAAGCTGGCACGGCCCTTGGTCATGGAGCGCAGGTTGGAGATGTAGCCGAACATTTCCTTCAGCGGCACATGCGCGCGCACGATAACCGTGGAGCCGGAGGCTTCCTGGTTCTGGATCATGCCGCGGCGGCGGTTGAGGTCGCCCACAACGTCGCCCACATGGTCGTTCGGGGTGGTCACTTCCACATCCATGATCGGCTCCAGAATCACCGGGCCGGCCTTCTTCATGCCTTCGCGGAAGCAGGCC